>NZ_DBHKZK010000039.1:0-99940 GCF_057314735.1 Cardiobacterium sp. | reverse complement strand
GTTTGCCGCATGCCCTTGCGGTAACGACGGCGGATGTTACGGATAGAAAAGGTTGTCTTTTGGCACTAAAACGCGAGCTGGATAATCTTGGTGCGATACAAAAAATCCTTGCTGACGGTGGTTACACGGGTAAGGCATTTGCTTCGTCGGTACAGGAGTTGATTGGTGCGGAGGTAGAGATTGTCAAACGAAACGAATTGCACCGTTTTGCGGTATTGCCGAAGCGATGGGTAGTCGAGCGCAGTTTTTCCTGGTTGGAAAAGAACAGACGACTTTGGAAAAACTGCGAGCGTAAGTTGAGTACCAGTCTGCAAATGGTCGTTTTGGCTTTCTTGGGCGTCCTGCTACGAAGACTGTGAACACGTTCTTACTACTCACCAGCCACAGGGCCACTGCCACCCTGTCATTCACCGCCACGTTCTCATGCAGCATCAGCAATATTCAGCCAGTGTTATAATTTATGCACATTATCAGCAAAAACACACTAAACCCAAGGAGTTCCTCATGGATATTCTCAGCCGGCTGCACGCCTTGCCACTATCCCGCTTCCATTTCCGCCTGCTCGGTCTCATCGGTCTGGGTTGGCTATTCGATGCGATGGATACCGGCATGGTGTCCTTTGTCCTCGTTACCCTGGCAAGTGAATGGCAGCTTGACGCGCAGCAATCCGGCTGGATTGTCAGCGTCGGCTTCATCGGCATGGCGCTTGGCGCGGTGTTGAGTGGTTGGGCAGCCGATCGCTTCGGCCGCCGCAATGTTTTCGCCGCCACCATGGTGCTCTATGGCGCTGCTACCGGTCTTTGCGCGCTGGCGCCCAATCTGCCGTTTTTGCTTATCTGCCGCTTCTGGGTCGGCTTCGGCCTCGGCGGGCAGTTGCCGGTCGCTGTGTCGCTGGTGAGCGAATATGCACCGCCCCGCCTGCGTGGCCGTTTCATCGTCCTGCTGGAAAGTTTCTGGGGATTGGGCTGGCTCGCCGCCGCCCTTGTTTCCTACTACCTCATCCCGCACTACGGCTGGCGTAGCGCTTTTTTCGCCGGTGCCGTGCCGCTGTTCTATGCTTTCGCCGTGTGGAAACGCCTGCCTGAATCCGTGGCTTATTTACTGGCGGCGAACCGTCTGGATGAAGCGCACACCCTGCTCTGCCGCCTCGAAAGCCAGGCGGGGCTGACGCCTGCCGCGACTGCTATCGCCCCGTCCGCCCCGGCGAAAACGCGTAACCGGCTTATTGAGCTGTGGCAGGCGCCGTTTGCCAGACGCACGCTGATGCTGTGGCTGATCTGGTTTGGCATCGTTTTTTCTTACTACGGTATTTTCACCTGGCTGCCCAAACTGCTGGCGGAACAAGGCTTTGTCGTGGTGAAAACTTTCCGCTACGTGCTGGTGATGATTCTTGCGCAACTGCCCGGCTACTTCGCCGCTGCCGTGCTGGTGGAAATTATCGGACGCAAGGCAACGCTCGCTGGTTTTCTCGGCGCCTGCGCGCTCTGTGCCTACTGCTTCGGGCACAGCACGAGTACAAACGGCATCATGCTTTGGGGCAGCCTGATGTCCTTCTTTAACCTCGGTGCCTGGGGTGTGCTCTATACCTACACGCCGGAACTCTATCCGGTGCGTTGCCGTGCTTTCGGCGCGGGCTGGGCCGGTGCAATTGGCCGTATCGGCGGCATTATCGCGCCGCTGGTGGTGGCGGGGATGAGCGGCAGCAGCGCGGGCTTCGCGCGGATTTTTGTGATGTTTGCCCTTGTGCTGGCGGCGGTGGTCGTGGTGATTGTCGTCCTCGGCGAGGAAACCAAAGGGCGGACGCTGGAAGAAATCAGCGCGGGGTAGGTTGCCGCTGCTTGTACCATTTTTGGTAATCACTGCAAAGCCGGTGTTTATTCCGCTTGACGGGCGCCCGGGAAACCGGTGTTTATCACGCTTGGCACATAAAGAAACCGCTGCACGGGCAACGCTTTCTTTAGAACGTGTTCACAGTCTTCGTAGCAGGACTCCCAAGAAAGCCAAAGCTACCATTTGCAGACTGGTACTCAACTTACGCTCGCAGTTTTTCCAAAGCCGCCTATTTTTTTCCAACCAGGAAAAACTGCGCTCTACTACCCATCGCTTCGGCAATACTGCAAAACGGTGCAATTCGTTTCGTTTGGCAATCTCTACCTCCGCACCAATCAACGCTTATACCGACGAAGCAAATGCCCTACCCGTGTAACCACCGTCAGCAAGGACTTTTTGTACCGCCCCAAGATTATCCTTGTCACGTTCCAATGCCAGCAGACAGCCTTTTCTATCCGTAATATCCGCCGTCGTTACCGCAAGCGCATGCGGCAAACCCTGCGTGTCAACCGCTATATGTCGCTTGATACCGCTAACCTTCTTGCCCGCATCGTAGCCTTTTTCCATGGCGGTATCCGTGTTCTTCACACTCTGCGCATCAATAATCAGGAAAGTGGTTGCTTCATGGTGCCCCTGCTTGCGGCGCTCCGCAACTACCTGATTTTTTTAATGCTTCCTCAAGAATGCTGATGCCTCTCTCGCGTGGTTCGGTCCATCTCTGGAAGTAGGAATGCACGGTGCGCCATTTGGGGAAATCGCCCGGCAAAGCGCGCCAGGAGCAGCCAGTGCGTTGCAGATAGAAAATGGCACGAGACATCGTACAAGTCCACCTGGCGTGGCGCTGTGCGTTTACGGGCACTTTCCAGCAGGGGAAGGAGAGGCGCAAATTGCTCGCGACTGATATCGCTTGGGTAGGTTTTTCTGTTCATGCCGATAGTTTACAGCAGAGGCTGAGACAATGAACACGCTCTAAGATAACGCCATGAAAAAGCATCCCGACAAACATATCCGGACGGCGCTGGAATATGCCGTGCAACACTGATGGGAAATCGTCTCCAGTGGCAAATCGGCACACGCTTTCTGCCGTTTGCGATGTCGCAAAGGCCACACCGAACACCAGATGAGTATCTGGTGTACGCCTAAAAACCCCGAAAATCATGCCAAACAAATCATCCGCAAAGTAAACGAATGCAGGGAGGACAGATGAATACCTACCACTTCACCATCGTCATTCGCGATGCCGCTGACAGCACCAATATCGAAGATCGCCTTTATGAAGCGGGATGTGATGACGCACTGGTGTGCTGGCGCGATCGCACCCTCTATCTGGAATTTGACCGCGAAGCGGCAGACGCCAAAACCGCCGTACATAGTGCGTTTGCCGACATTCACCGTGCCGGATTTCACGATCTCATCCTGCAAGAATCCGGCATTGCTACATTGGCAGAAATGGCAACACGCGCCGGGCTGACACGGGCGGCGCTCTCCAACTACGCCAAAGGCAAACGCGGCAAAGCCTTTCCGCTGCTGATGTATGGCGTAACCGGCAGCACGGCGCTTTATTCCTGGCCGGAAGTTGCCGCGTGGCTTTACCAGCATGGCCAGCTGGCGCAGACCCAGCTAGATGTCACGCGTGTCTAAATCGCGCTCATAAAAAAGCCACCCTGATGGGTGGCTTTTTCATATCCAAGCAAACCCTTACCGCTGCGAATACAGGCCGATGCGGTTGCCTTCGCTGTCTTCAATTACCGCGTCAAAGCCGTAATCGTTGCCGATGGCGGTCTTGCCTATCAGCACTTTGCCGCCGTGTTGCGCGGCGCGCGCCGCCTCAATCGCACAGTCGTCGCAGCCGAAGTAGAGGAGGACGCTATTGCCGGGGGTAAACGGCTGCTGCGGGTCGTGGCAGAGCATGCCGCCGCAGCCGGGCGCGTCGCGGTCGCTGGGGAACTTGCAATAGCGCGCATCAGTGCCTTCAACCGGCAGGTCTTCCAGCGCAATCTGGAAAACGGCTTCGTAGAAGGCTTTGGCACGCGCCAGGTCGCGCACGTAAAGGGTGAACCAGTTGGCGGGGTTTTTCATATCAGCTCCTGTTGTTGATTAGGGAGCGACAGGATAGCGCCGCCCGCGCGGCGCGGCTTGTCATGGATTGCGCTGGCGCAGGAAGTCGTAGAGCAGTTTCGGCAGGTTGACGGTTATCGGCGGGTCGCTCGCGGCGAAGGGGCGCAAGACGAGGTCGATGTGTGTCGCGGCGGGTAGCGGGAAGGTGATGGGCGCGGGATGCAGCGCGCGCAGGCAGTGATCGAGGCGGAAATAGCGCAGTGGGTTGCGGCTTTTCGGGATTTCGCAGGCAAGCAGGTAGTAGGTGCCGTCGGGGATGGCGTCTATGCGAAATTCGCGGCAATGAAAGAGGGCTCGCCCCAATACCGGCAGGCCGCGCGGGATGGGCGCGGGAAATAGTCCGGCGAAGACGGCGTGGCGCGTCTCGCCGCCGCAGATGCGCACGGTAAGCGGGTGCGCTTGCGGATGCTGCGCCGGTGAATAGGCGTGGTGCGCGAAGACGCGCGGCTGCGGGCAGGCGAGTTCGGCGGAAAGGGCGGCGCTGTAGGCGGCGATTTTGTCGCGGTAATGGGCGGGGGCAATGCCGGTCGCGGCGCGGAAGGTGTGGCTGTAGGTCGCCGCGCTTTCGTGTCCGGCGTCGAGTTGCGAGTCGATAACCGGCTTTTGTGCGACCAGTGCGGCGATGCCGTGTTCGATTTTCAGCGCGGCGATGTAGTCGCGCAGCGGCAGGCCGGTTTCGCGGTGAAAGCGGCGGCTCAGGTGGAAGCGGCTCATAGCGAAATGCGCGGCAACGCTGGCCGGGGTGCAATCGGGCAGGGTGGCGCGGATGTGGGCGCAGATGTCAGCGAGGGGGGCGGGCATGGTCAGGCAATCCGGCGGGCGGTGAGGATGCCGCGCAGGCTGTTGGTGAGGCAGATGCGCGTGGCGCGGGCGACGTCGGCACGGGTCAGGCTGCTTTCTGTGATGTGTGTTACGCCAATCAGCGCCGGTTCGGCCAAGATGCGGGCGCGGGCGATGCCGGGCAGGATGTCCAGCGCGAGCGGCGGGGTGTGCCAGGCGCCGTCAATTTGCAGAAAGACGCTGCTGCGCGCGCCTTCAAGCAGGTAGCCGCTTTCGTTGTACAGCAGCGCGTCGAACGCGCCGCTTGCGACGGCGGCTTGCCAAATGCGGTCGAGGTGGGCGCGGTGCGTCGTTTTGTGGCGGCGCAGCGGGTCGCGGTTGGGCAGCGGCGCTGGGTGTTCAAGGACGAAAACGTCGCCGGCGATGGCGTCAAGCGGCGCGAGTTCGAGTTGCGGCGTGCCGTCGTGTTGTAGGGTGATTTTTAGGCGGTGGGCGCTGGCTGCGTCCGCACAGCGCGCCATGACTGCCGCCCGAATTGCGGCAACGTCGCAGGGCAGTCCTAACGCATTGGCACTTGCGGCAAGGCGGGCGAGATGCGCGTCAAGCTGTTGCGCCGCGCCATTTTCAACGCGCAGGGTTTCGATGAGGCCGATGTCCGGCGGGTGGCGGAGGAAGGCAGCCTTGAGTTGGCATTCGCGGTATTCGTCGTCGGCATCGCTGTCGATGGTGATGCCGGAGCCGACGCCGAAGCGGGCGTGGCCGTCGGTGATTTGCAGGGTGCGGATGGCGACGTTCAGCCGCATTTTGTCCGGCTCAATGTAGCCGAGCGCGCCGGTGTAGAGGTCGCGCGGGCTGGTTTCCAGCGCGGCGATGGTTTGCATGGTGATGCGTTTCGGCGCGCCGGTAATCGAGCCGCAGGGAAAAGTGGCGCGCAGGATGGCGGCGTGCGTGGTGCCGGGGCGCAGCAGGGCATTGACGCGGCTGGTCATTTGCAGGACTTCGCCGTGTTGGGCGACGTGGAAGGCGTCGCTGACGCTCACGCCGTGCGGGCGCGCGATTTTGCTGAGGTCGTTGCGCAGCAAATCAACAATCATCGTGTTCTCGGCGCGGTTTTTCGGGTCGCGGGCGAGCGCCGCTTTTGCCGCTGCGATGTCGCCCGTAGCGCGCGCCGTGCCTTTCATCGGCAGGGTGTGGAGGTGGTCGCTGTCGCGGGCGAGGAACAGTTCGGGCGAGAGGCAGAGGGTGTGGCCGTCGGCGGGATGCCAGGCGAGCGCGGCGTAGGGCGCGGGTTGTAGCGCGCGCAGGCGTTGATAAAGGGCGACGGGATTGCCGTAGCTCTCGGCGGTGGCGCGCAGGGTGTAATTGACTTGGTAAGTGTTACCGGCGCGGATGAGTGCGTGGATAGCGGCGATGGTGCGTGCGTAGGCGGCGCGGTCGGTGTCAAAGCACAAGTCGAGTAGGCCGGCGGGGGCGCCGTCGTGCCGACTGCGCAGCCAGGCGTCGATGGCGTCGCCGTGCAGATGGTCAAGGCGGGCGTACCAGTCGAGGATGAGTGGCGGCGCGCTGGCGGCGAGCTCCATCAGGGCAACGCCAAATTCGTAAGGGATGCGCAACGCGGCGTGCAGGCCGTCCGCCCAACCGCGTGCGAGCAGGGCATCAAGCTGGTCGAGGTCGGCGGCAGTAAGGGTGTCGCGGCGGATGTGGTCGCGGTAAAGGCGGGCGCGCCCGGCGCGGGCGTCGTCAAGGAGGAGGTAGGGCATGGTCGTGCGCGGTGTGGCGAGGGCGCTGATTATAGCCATCCGCCGAAAGCCTCATACTGTGTTGCGTTGTCTTGTCGTACAACCGCGTACTGTCTTCGACAACGCGCCTTGTCTGAAACTTTCGGTGGATGGCTATATAGCTATCTCATGGGTATTCCTCTCCGCGAGGGTGGCTTTTTTGTGGCGCTATTGCCCGCGCGTGGCAAAAAATCCCGTCATCCGGCAAAAATCCCGCTACACTCACCCGTCCGCTTCATTCACCAGGAGAACTTCACCATGAACCCCGTTGTCCTCGCCGTCTGCCTGATGCTCATCCTCTCGCTGGCGCGCGTCCACGTTGTCTTCAGTCTCATCATCAGCGCCTTCATCGGCGGCATGGTCGCTGACATCCCGGCGGAAACCATCCTCGCCGCCTTCCCCGACGCGGGCGTCACCGAACCGGACAGCCTGCTCAAGCTGAAATATCTGGTCAAGGTCTTTGAAGAAGGCATCGCCGCCGGTACCACCACCGCGCTGTCGTATGCGGTGCTGGGCGCGTTCGCCGTCGCCATTTCCTATTCCGGCCTGTCGCAGGCGATGGCGAACCTCATCATTGGCCGCGCCAAGCACGGCAAGGGCAGCGGCATCAAATGGCTGCTCATCATTGCGCTTTTGGCGATGAGCATCATGAGCCAGAACCTCGTGCCGATTCACATCGCCTTCATCCCGCTGGTGGTGCCGCCGCTGTTGCTGGTGATGAACCGCCTCAAGCTCGACCGCCGCCTGCTCGCCTGCACCGTCACCTTCGGCCTGGTCTGCACCTATATGTTCGTACCCTATGGCTTCGGCGACATCTTCTTGAACAAAATCCTGCTCGGCAACATCACCAAGTTCGGCATGGACGTCTCCGGGGTGAACATCTACCAGGCGATGGCCATTCCCGCGCTCGGCATGGTGGCGGGGCTCGCCATCGCCATCTTCTACAGCTACCGCAAACCGCGCGATTATCAGGACTTGCCGGTGGAAGGCGCGGCGGAACAGGTGCCAATTAAGCCGCTGCACATTTGCGTCGCCCTCGTCGCCGTCATCGCCGCCTTCCTCGCGCAGAAATACACCGGCTCGCTCATCCTCGCAGGTCTCATTGGCTTCGCCATCTTCATGGTGACGCACGTCATCCACTGGCAACAGGCCGACACTGTCTTTAACAGCGGCATCCGCATGATGAGCATGATCGCCTTCATCATGATTGCCGCCAACGGCTTCGCGGAAGTGATGAACGCCAGCGGCGGGGTTGAGCCGCTGGTGAAAGACAGCGTCGCCTTCTTCGGCGAAAGCCGCGCGCTGGTCTCGCTCGCCATGCTCGTCGTCGGCCTGCTGGTGACGATGGGCATCGGCAGCTCTTTCTCCACCCTGCCGATTATCGCCGCCATCTATGTGCCGATTTGCGTACACATGGGCTTCTCACCGCTCGCCACCGTCGCCCTCATTGGCACCGCCGGCGCACTCGGTGATGCCGGCTCACCCGCCTCCGATTCCACCCTCGGCCCGACGATGGGCTTCAATGCCGACGGTCAGCACAACCACATCAAGGATACGGTCATCCCGACCTTCATCCACTACAACATCCCGCTGCTGCTCGCGGGCTGGATTGCGGCGCTGGTGCTGTGATGATTTGAGGAACAAGGAAAACGCCGCATCAAGCGGCGTTTTTGGTGGGCGGTGCGTGCCTGCGGCACACACCCCACAAACCAATGATGTAGCTCACAAAATCGTCGCCACGCAACCGCATTGGCTTGGGCGTGTTTACGCTGAATGGTAAACAGGCCTTAACCAAACCTGCGAATGAAATCATCATGTTATGGCCAATTGTAAACAGCGCTTAGGGTAGGGTTATGGCGCGATTTCGGTTAGCAGCGCTTCGAGCTCGGCGAGGCGGCTGTCCCAATCCGCTGCCGGTTCTTTTTCGCTGGCGGCGGGGTAGTGCAGGCTGATGGCGGTGTTGCCGTTTAAGCGGTAGTGGGCGGGGTCGTTCTGGATGCGGGTCAGCAGCGGTTCGGGGTTGATGCGCGTCGGGTCGGCGAAGCGGATGCGGGTTTCGCGTTCGCTCATGCTGATGTGCTCAACGGCAAGTGGTTCGGCGCGCTGTTTGAGGCGGGTGCGGGCGATGAGGGCTTTGGCGGGCGCGGGCAGTTTGCCGAAGCGGTCGATGAGTTCGGCGGCAAGGTCTTGCAGTTCGGCTTCGGTTTTGGTTTGTGCGAGGCGCTGGTAGAGGACGAGGCGCTCTTGCGGGTCGTAGATGTAGTCGTCGGGCAGGAGCGCGGGGACGCCCAGTTCGATGGTGCTGCGCGGCGGGTCAAGGTCGGCGGTCTGGCCGTTTTTCAGCGCGGCGATGCTGCGCTCCAGCAGGTCAAGGTAGTAGCTGATGCCGATTTGCTGGATTTGCCCGCTTTGTTCGTCGCCGAGGATTTCGCCCGCGCCACGGATTTCCAGGTCCTGGCTCGCCAGCAGAAATCCCGCGCCAAGGCTGTCAAGGGTGGTGAAGGCTTCGAGCCGCCGCTGCGGGTCTTTGCCGAGGGTGTTCCAGTGGGGGGTGATGAGGTAGGCATACGCCTGGTGGTGGCTGCGGCCAACGCGGCCGCGCAGTTGGTGCAGTTGCGACAGGCCGAGTTTGTCGGCGCGGTTGATGATGATGGTGTTGGCGTTGGGGATGTCGATGCCCGACTCAATGATGGTGGTGGCGATGAGGATGTCGTAGTGGCGGTTCTGGAAGTTTTGCATCAGGTGTTCGAGTTCGCGCTCGCGCATTTGCCCGTGGCCGATGGCGATGCGCTGCTCCGGCAGGGCGTCTTGCAAGAGGCGGGCGATGCGCTCGATGCTGTCGATGTCGTTATGGAGGATGTAGGTCTGGCCGCCCCGGCGATGCTCGCGTTCGCAGGCGTCGCGGATGGTGTCGATGTCCCATTCGGCGAGGATGGTCTGGATGTTTTGTCGTCCGGCGGGCGGGGTGGCGATAATGCTGATGTCGCGCAGGCCGCTGAGGGCGAGGTTCAGGGTGCGCGGGATGGGGGTGGCGGTGAGGGTGAGCAGGTTGGTGTCGCTTCTGAGGCTTTTCAGTTTTTCTTTGTGGCGCACGCCGAAGCGTTGTTCTTCGTCGATGATGACGAGGCCGAGGTTTTTGAAGGCGATGTCTTTTTGCAAGAGGCGGTGGGTGCCGATGATGAGGTCGGTGCCGCCCGCTTTCAGGCGCTCTATCGCGCGTTTGGCGTCGGCCGCGCTTTTGAAGCGGCTGAGGCTGTCGATGGTGAGCGGGTGGTTGGCGAAGCGGTCTTGCAGGTTGTGGTAGTGCTGCTCGGCGAGAAGTGTCGTCGGCGCGATGAGGGCGATTTGGTAGCCCGCGCTGGCGGCGGCGTGGATGGCGCGCACTGCTACTTCGGTTTTGCCAAAGCCGACGTCGCCGCAGATGATGCGGTCCATCGGCTGTGACCGGGCGAGGTCGGCCAGCACCGCGTCGATGGCCGCCTGTTGGTCGGGGGTGGTGGCGAAGGGGAATTCGGCGGCGAGGGCGGCTTGGGCGGCGGGGTCGTGGGCGATGGTGATGCCGGCGGTGGCTTCGCGTTTGGCGTAGAGGGCGAGCAGTTCGGCGGCGGTATCGTGCAGGCTGGCGCGGATTTTGCGCCGCGCGGTCTGCCAGCTTTTGCCGCCGAGTTCGTGCAGCGGCGCGCTGTCGGGGTCGCTGCCGCCGTAGCGGGTGATGAGGTCGATGTCGGCGGTGGGAACGTAGAGTTTGGCGCCTTTGGCGTAGGTGATGGCGATGAGTTCGTCGCCGTCTGCTTCGAGTTTTTCCAGTCCCTGATAGCGGCCAACGCCGAAGTCGGCGTGGACGACGGCGGTGCCGGGGCTCAAGTCTTGCAGGCTGCGGATGAGGGCGGCGGGGTCGCGGCTGCGGCTCTGGCGGTAGTTTTGCGCGACCGGGGTGGTGTGCAGGTCGGCTTCGGCGAGGTGGACGGCGTCGCCGTCGCGGAAGCTGTCGCGGTTGGGCGAGACGGTGTGGCGGAGGCCGAGGCCGCGCGCGCCGAGGCGCTCCTGCCATTGTTCGCGGCTGCCTTCGCTGGGAAAGTGCAGGGTGAGGTCGCCGCCCTGGTCGATGATTTCTTGCCAGTATTGTTCGCGCGCGCGCGCGTCGCCCGTGAAGGGGATGGCTGCGGCGTATTCTTTGTAGGGGACGGAAGGCAGCGCGGCGAGGCGGGCGAGGGTGTCGGCGGGCGTCAGCCAGAGGGCGTCCGGCGGCAGCAGGCGGTTTTCCCGCAGCGGGTTGGTGCGCTGATAGCGCTGTTCGCACCAGTTGGCGTGTTGCTCCAGCAGCGCGGGCAGTTCGTCGCAGGTGAGGATTTGGCTGTTTTTGGGGAGGTAGTCAAACAGGGTCGCGGTGTCGTCGTAAAACAGCGGCAGGTAGTATTCGAGGCCTTGCGGCGTCTGGCCGTCGCTGATTTGTTGGTAGAGCGGGCTGTTCGTGATTTTTTCGCCGTAGTGCAGGCGGGCGTTCTGGCGGTAGCAGGTGCGGCCAGCGTCGGAGAGATCCAGCTCGCTGCGCGGCAGGATGCTGATGCGCTCCAGTTTTTCCAGGGTGCGCTGGTCGGCGACGGCGAAGGTGCGGATGCTGTCGATGGTGTCGTCGAACCATTCGAGGCGGATGGGGTCGGCGGCGTTCATCGGGTAGAGATCGACGATGTTGCCGCGCGCGGCGTATTCGCCTTTGCCGCTGATGTGGTGCGCGCTGCGCTGATAGCCCGCGTCATTGAGGCGCTGGATGAGGGCGTCGCGCGCCAGGCGGTCGCCGACGGCAAGGTAGATGCCGTATTTGTCGAGGTGGGTTTGCGGGCAGAGGCGCTGGCGCAGCGCGGCGGCGCTCGCGATAACGGTGCCGTGGGTGCGCGTCGGCAGTTCGGCCAAGACGCGCAGGCGTTCGGCAACGAGGTCGGGATGCGGCGTGTACTGGTCATAGGGCAGGGTTTCCCAGTCGCTGAACCAGTAAAGCGCGGCGGGGTCGGCGAGCCAGTATTTGAGGTTTTCGTACCAGTATTCGCCGGTGCGCGCGTCGGGGGCGACGAGGAGGCGGACGTGTTTGTGGTCGGGTTGGCGGGCGAGGTTGTAGGGGAGGAAGGGGAGTTTCATGGAGTTAGGCGGTGTTTTTATGTAAAAAACGCCGCAGAGGCGGCGTTTTTGGCGGCGGGTTGGTCAGCGGTAGGCGACTTCGACCGGCATCCCGCTTTCTTCGCGTACCACGGCGTCAATCAGGTCGTTTGAGACTTGCAGGCCGCGGCTTTCGATGCTGCGGTGTACGGTGTCGCGGGCTTCGGCGAGGTTCTGCTCCAGCGTGCGTGCGTCTTCGCCCAGCGGCGCGTGGAATTCGAGGTACATACTGTCGCCGAACCAGCCGACTTTCATCGGCTGATTGACGATGTTTACTTTGGTGCCGACGGCGACCATGCCGAACAGTTCTTCGATGCCTTCGGGGTAGAGGCGGATGCAGCCGTGCGAGACGCGCATTCCCACGCCTTCGGGTTTGTTGGTGCCGTGCAGCAGGTAGGACGGGTTGGAGAGGCGCATGGCGAAGAGTCCCAGCGGGTTGTCGGGTCCTGCGGGAACGACGGCGGGCAGCGGGTCGCCGTTGGCCGCGTGTTCGGCGCGGATGGAGGCGGGCGGTGTCCAGGTCGGGTTGGCGCGTTTGTCGGCGATGCTGAGGATGCCTTTCGGCGTACCCCAGCCTTCGCGGCCGATGCCGATGGCATAGACGTAAACGGCGTTTTCGCCCGGCGGGTAGTAGTAGAGGCGCATTTCCGGCAGGTTGATGACGATGCCTTCGCGCGGCGCGTCCGGCAGGATGAAGCGGGTCGGCAAGAGGACTTGTTCGCCTTCTTTGAGGTAGAGCGGGTCGCGCCCCTGGTTGGCGTGTTCCATCGCGTCGTAGCCGATGCCGTATTCGCGGCCTATGTCGTAGAAGGTTTCGCCCTGGCGCGCGCTGATTTGTTGGACCTGGCCGACGACGCTGATGTCGGCGGGCGGCAGTTGGTATTTTTCGGCCTGCGCGCTTGCGGCGAGGAGGGCGGCGGCGAGGGCGGCGATTTTGTGCAGTTGCATGGTTGGTCTCCGTTTTATTCGGGGCGCATATGCGGGAAGAGGAGGACGTCGCGGATGGAGGGCGCGTCGGTGAGGAGCATGACGAGGCGGTCAATGCCGATGCCTTCGCCAGCGGTCGGCGGCATTCCGTATTCGAGGGCGCGGATGTAGTCGGCGTCGTAGTGCATGGCTTCGTCGTCGCCCGCGTCGAAGGCGGCAGCCTGGGCGCGGAAGCGTTCGGCCTGGTCTTCGGCGTCGTTGAGTTCGGAGAAGCCGTTGGCGACTTCGCGCCCGCCGATGAAGAGTTCGAAGCGGTCGCAGATGTCCGGGGTGTCATCGTTGCGGCGTGCCAGCGGCGAGACCACCGACGGGTAGGCGGTGATGAAGGTGGGTTGTACCAGTTGGTGTTCAACGGCTTCTTCAAAGAGCAGGGTGTGCAGGCTGCCGATGGCCATGCTGGCATCGGCTTTTTGTTTGTACTGCTCGCGCAGCACGGCGGCGAGGGCGGCCGGGTCATCGAGAAGCGCGGCGTGCTGCGGCGCGTACTGGCGGATGGCGTCGGTCATGGCGAGGCGTGCGAACGGCTGGCCGAGGTCAATGGCCACGCCCTGATAGGTAATTTGCGGGCTGCCGAGGACTTCGCGCGCCAGTCCCTGAAAGAGCGCTTCGGTGAGGTCCATCAGGTCACGGTAGTCGGCGTAGGCCTGATAGAACTCCAGCATGGTGAATTCGGGGTTGTGCCGGGTGGAGACGCCTTCGTTCCGGAAGCTGCGGTTGATTTCAAAGACGCGTTCAAAGCCGCCGACGACGAGGCGCTTCAGGTACAGCTCCGGCGCGATGCGCAGGTAAAGCGGCATATCGAGCGCGTTATGGTGGGTGATGAAGGGTTTGGCGGTCGCGCCGCCGGGGATGGGGTGCATCATCGGCGTTTCCACTTCCATGAAGTCGCGGCCTTCAAAGAAGTGGCGGATGTAGCGCACGATTTTGTTGCGGGTGATGAAGGTGTTGCGGCTCGCTTCGTTGGTGATGAGGTCAACGTAGCGCTGGCGGTAGCGCGTTTCCTGGTCGGAGAGGCCGTGGTATTTTTCCGGCAGCGGGCGCAGCGATTTGGTCAGCAGCTCAACGTCGTCGGCGTGGATGGTCAGCTCGCCGGTCTGGGTGCGGAACAGTTTGCCGCGCGCGCTGATGATGTCGCCCACGTCCCAGGTTTTGAAGTCGGCGTAGCGGCCTTCCGGCAGTTCGTCGCGGCTGAGATAGAGCTGGATGCGCGCGCCGCTACCGTCCTGGATGGCGGTAAAGCTCGCCTTGCCCATGACGCGCTTGCCCATCATCCGCCCGGCAACGCGGATTTCGCCGGCGGCGGCGAGTTGGTCGGCATCTTCCACGCCGTCATAGGCGGCGTGCAGCGCGGCGGCCTTGTGGGTGGGGCGGGCGTGGTTGGGGAAGGCGACGCCACGCGCGCGGATGGCGGCGAGTTTTTGCCGGCGCTCGGCGATGAGTTTGTTTTCGTCTTGCGGTTGGGTAGTCATGCTTCTACTCCTTGTTTCAGGCTGGCCTGGAGGAAGGGATCGAGTCCGCCGTCAAGGACGGCCTGGGTGTTGCTGGTTTCGTAGCCGGTGCGCAGGTCTTTGATGCGCGATTGGTCGAGGACGTAGGAACGGATTTGGTTGCCCCAGCCGATGTCGGATTTGCTGTCTTCTATTGCTTGTGCGCTGGCGCTGCGTTTGCTGAGCTCCAGTTCGTAGAGTTTGGCGCGCAACTGCTTCATGCAGGTGCTGCGGTTTTCGTGCTGGCTGCGGCTGTTTTGTGATTGCACGACGATGTTGGTCGGCAGGTGGGTGATGCGCACCGCCGATTCGGTACGGTTGACGTGCTGCCCGCCCGCGCCACTCGCGCGGTAAACATCGACGCGCAAATCGGCGGGGTTGATTTCAATCTCGATGTTGTCGTCAATTTCCGGCGAGACGAAGACGGCGGCAAACGAGGTGTGGCGGCGGTTGCCGGAATCAAACGGCGACTTGCGCACCAGACGGTGCACACCGATTTCGGTGCGTAGCCAGCCGTAGGCGTACTCGCCGGTAAATTCGATGGTGGCGGACTTGATGCCGGCGACGTCGCCCGGTGATTCTTCGATGAGTTCGGTCTTGAAACCGCGCGCTTCGCCCCAGCGCAAATACATCCGCAGCAGCATCGATGCCCAGTCCTGCGCTTCGGTACCGCCGGAACCGGCCTGGATGTCAAGGAAGGCGTTGTTCGGGTCAAGCTCGCCGGAGAACATCCGGCGGAATTCCAAATCTTCAATGCGGCGTTCGATGCGGCTGACGTCTTCCAGTGCGGCATTTACCGTCGCTTCGTCGTTTTCGGCTTCGGCCAGTTCGATAAGGTCAAAGGCGTCCTGCAGGCCCTGGCGGATTTCATCGAGGCCGTGGACGACGCCTGCCAGCGAGGCGCGTTCCTGGCCGAGTTTGGTCGCTTCTTCAGGGTTGTCCCAGATGGAGGGACGCTCCAGCTCGCGTTCGACTTCTTCGAGGCGCTCGGCCTTCAGCGGGTAGTCAAAGATACCCCCTAAGCGCGGTTTCGCGCGCTTGCAGGTCTTTGATGCGTTCGTAGGTGAGGTTGAGTTCCATAGTTTTATTAGTCTGTTAGTAAGGGCGCGGCATTATATAGCGGCGGCAGGGGGATGGAAACGCGCCACGCTTGCCATATATAAAGGTAACGCCTGCAAAAGCAGGCGTTTTTTCAGATGGTCTGCTGGCAGTCGCGGCACTCGCCGCTCAAGACCAGCGGCCCTTCCTGCACTTCAAAGCCGCGCTCGCGGCAGAAGGCGAGCAGGATGTCAACTGGCTCCTGCGCCGCCAGTTCTTCGGTTTTGCCGCAGTGGGTGCAGTTCAGGATGACGCTGGTGTGCGCTTCGTCAAAATGACTGCAAAAGACAAAGCCGTTCAGCGATTCGGCGCGGTGCAGCACGCCGATTTCCACGAAGAAGTCCAGCGCGCGGTACACGGTCGGCGGTGCGGCGTTTTCGCGCTGTTTTTTCAGTTCGTCGAGGATTTCGTAAGCCTTGACGACGTTGGGATAGGTCAGCAACAGCTCAAGTACCTGGCGGCGGATGGGAGTGAGGCGCACGCCGCGTTTGATGCAATATTGTTCGACTTTGGCGACGGTGCTGGCGATTTGTCTTTTGTTCATGGGGTGGCGGGGGTGGTGGCTATTTGCGGCAGCGGTAAATCCAGATGCGCGCGGGCGGGAAGTTGAGCCAGGCGTAGGTGACGCGCTCGCCACTGATGTCCGATTCCGGCGGCAGGTGCAGCGGCGATTTTTGTCCGTAGGTGAACTGGACGAGGACATTGGCCGGGTTTTCGCGCAGCGCGGCGAAGAAGACGCGCTCGATTTCTGCGCCAATCTCCGGCGGCAGCGAGCGGAACGGCAGTGAGGAGACGATGGTTTTCGGCGCGGGCTGTGTCCACACGTCCAGCGCTTCCACCCCGCCCCGGCGCACGGTGTTGTGGGGGAAGCGGTCGCGCAGGCGGCGGGCCAGGCGCGGGTTGAGTTCGTTAATCAGCAGGCGTTCGGCGGGGAAATGGGCGACCAGCTCGCGGGTAATCGCGCCCGTGCCCGCGCCCGCTTCGATGATGATGCTGTCGGGCGCACCGTAATCCTGCGCGGTGCGGCGCATCGCCCGTGCCAGCATCCGCGACGAGGGGATGACGCTGCCCATTTTTTTCGGATGACGGATAAATTCGTAGGAAAATCCGGCGGTTTCCTGCACGAGACGCCCCAGTTTGTTTTTGTTGCCCATAAGCAAGCGGGTTCCTTTTTTGTGTCTGATTTGCCGGGAATAATACGCGCAAACTGCTGTATTGAACAGGCGCTACGGCTGCGGTTGCCGCTCGAAAACGCAGCGCATTTCAAAGCTGGAATGGACGTTAATCACGCCGGGGATGCGGTTCAGCTTGCCCAGCAGAAATTCTTCAAACGCCTGCATATTGCTGACCAGCACCTGCAACAGGTAATCCTCGGCGCGCCCCGTCACGATGCTCATGCGGATGACTTCCGGGAAGCTGCTCACCTGTTCTTCAAAGGCGGCAAAGCGCTCCGGCGTGTGGTGGTCGAGGGTGACGGCGATGAAGGCGCTGAGCGAGTAGCCAAGCGCGCGGCGGTTGATGATGGCGCGGTAGCCTTCGATAATCCCGGCTTCTTCCAGCCGCTTCACCCGGCGCGCGCAGGGGGTGGGCGAGAGGTTGATCGCCTCCGCCAGCGCCAGGTTGTTGATGCGGCCATCGTCCGCGAGGATGCGCAGGATTTTCTTGTCGGTGTCGTCAAGCATCAGGTGAATATCACTCATAAAAGCGTGCAAATTGGTAAATTTCTCTCATTATACTGCATAATCGCGCGGTATTTGCCGGGTAATTTGCACAAACCGTAGCTATAATGCGCAAGTCCATTTATCAGGAGCCACCATGAGCCGCTTTGACCACCGCAAATACCGCCCCTTCGCCTTCGCCCCGCAGCTGCCCGACCGCACCTGGCCGGATAAAATCATCGACAAAGCGCCCGTCTGGGTCAGCGTCGATTTGCGCGACGGCAACCAGGCGCTGATTGACCCGATGACCATCGAGCAAAAACTGCGCTTTTTCAAGCTACTGGTCTCCTGCGGCTTCAAAGAAATCGAAATCGGCTTCCCCGCCGCCTCGCAAATCGAATACGACTTCACCCGCCTGCTGATTGAAGGCGGCCACATCCCGGACGACGTCACCATTCAAGTGCTGGTGCAAGCGCGCGAACACCTCATCGACCGCACCTTCGAGTCCCTACGCGGCGCCAAGCGCGCTATCGTCCACCTGTACAACCCCACCTCGCGCGTACAGCGGGAAAAAGTCTATGAAAAAAGCAAAGAAGACATTACGGCTATCGCCGTTGCGGGCGCGACTCTGCTGCAAGAACGGGCTGCGCGTTACCCGGATAGCGAATGGATTTTTGAATACTCGCCGGAAAGCTTCTCGCAAACTGAACCCGACTTTGCTGTTGCCGTTTGCGAAGCTGTCTGCCAAATCTGGCAGCCGTGGGCAGGGCGCAAAGTCATCCTCAACCTGCCGAATACCGTCGAAGCCTGCACACCGAACTGCTACGCTGACCAAATCGAATACTTCTGCCGCAAACTCTCCTGCCGCAAAGACGTCGTGATCAGCGTCCACACCCACAACGACCGGGGCTGCGCCGTTGCAGCTTCCGAACTTGCGGTAATGGCGGGGGCGGAGCGCGTTGAAGGCACCCTGCTTGGTAACGGCGAACGCACTGGCAACATGGACATCATGATTATGGCCATGAACCTCTACTCGCAGGGCATTGATCCCGGCCTTGATTTCAGCCGCATGAACGACATCGTCCACATCGTCAGCGAATGCAACAACCTGCCGGTACACCCGCGCCATCCCTACATCGGCGAACTCGTCTTCACCGCCTTCTCCGGCTCGCACCAAGACGCCATCAAAAAATCGCTGGAAAAAGACGGCGGCGGCATCTGGGACATCGCCTACCTGCCGATAGACCCGCTCGACATCGGCCGCAGCTATCAGGACGTGGTGCGCATCAACAGCCAGTCCGGTAAAGGCGGCGTCGCCTACATTCTCGCCCGCGACCACGGCCTGAACGTGCCGCGCTGGCTGCAAATCGACTTCGCGCAAAAAGTGCAGCATGAAAGCGAGCGCACGCAAAAAGAACTCACCAGCCAGGACATCATCGCCCTCTTTGAAGCGCGCTACCTGCACGACAGCCCGCTGCATCTGGACGACTACACCCTGCGCCGTCAAGGCCAACACGACCATCTGGAAGCGACCCTGCACGACCACGGCCGCGCGGTAAACATCAGCGGCAACGGCAACGGCGCGATGAGCGCCTTCATCGACGCCCTGCAAAGCCACACCGGCCTCACCATCAGCGTCGCCAACTACGCCGAACACGCAATGAGCAAATCCACCGACGCGCAGGCGGTCGCCTACGTGCAACTGATGATTGGCGAGCACCTGCACACCGGCATCGCTTACAGCCAGGACACCGTCAGCGCGATGCTGCGCGCGACGCTGGTCGCCGTCGGCCAGGCGCAATAACCCAATCGCCATGTGAAAGCCGTGTGAAAATCCTGCAATCAGGAAACTTTCACATTGCTTTTCGCCTGCCGCCCGCATACCATGCGCCGCGGAAATTCCCTTCCACAACACAAGAGGTACTCCCATGAAAAAACTGATGATTCCTGCCATTGTCGCCCTGATGAGCGTTGCCGCCTTCGCCGAAGACGCCAAACCGGCCGAAGCTGCCGCCGCTGACGCTGCCAAACCGGCAGAAGCCGCTGCGGACGGCGCCTGCAAGGCCGTGGCTAAAGGCGATGACGGGATGAAATTCGACATCAAGGAAATCAAGATTAACAAGGCAAGCTGCCCGGAATTTACCGTTGAAGTCGATCACATCGGCAAACTGCCTGCTGCCGCGATGGGGCACAACGTCGTCATCACCAAAACCGCTGACGTTGATGCCGTTGCCAAAGAAGGTGCAGGCGCAGCCGCTACCAACTACGTCAAAGACGGTGACGAGCGCGTTATCGCCCACACCAAAGTCGTTGGCGGCGGTGAAAAAGACAGCGTCACCTTCAAGACCGACAAACTCGAAGCCGGTGGCGATTACGACTTCTTCTGCTCATTCCCCGGCCACTACGCCGTGATGCGCGGAAAAGTCGTCGTCGAATAAACGGCACCTGCCCAAAAGCGCTCCGCAAGGGGCGCTTTTTTCATGCCTGTATGGCAAGTTGGCGGCGGCGGCGATACAATCCGCGCCTTCATCAATCCCACGGAAAACCGCTCCCATGCTCGAAGACATCCGCGAAAAAAAAACCAACCGAATCACCTACCTGCTCGTCATCATCGCCGGTATCGGTATGCTGTTCATCGGCGTTCCCTTCTTCAACCACGGCCCGGACATGACCGTCGCCACCGTCAACGGCCAGGACATCCCGCTGAGCGCCTACAACAACGCCTACCGCGACGTCCAGCAACAAAGCCCCGGCCTCAGCGAAACCGAACTCAAACAGCGCACCGTGCGCGCCCTGATCGAACGCAGCCTGTTTGAACAACACGCACTGGACAGCCGCTACCGCCTGCCGGACAGCGCCCTCTACCGCATCATCAAACAACAATTCGGCGACGACAAAACCTACCAGCAATTCCTCAACAGCCGCGGCCTGCGCGCCGACACCTTCCAGGAAAGCGTCCGCCGCGAACAAAGCATCAATGGCTACTACGCCGCGCTGCAAGCGGGCAACGGCAACAGCCCGCTCGAACAGCACTACCTGCAAAGCGCCGCCCAACAACGCGGCTACACCCTCTACACCCTCCCGCGCGCGCCCATCGCCGCCGCCATCAGCGTGAGCGAAGCCGACCTGCAAAAATACTACGAAGCGTACGGCGAGCGCTACGCCACCCCGGAAAGCGTGGACATCAACTACACCATCTACGACATCGCCGACCTGCCGGTGAGCGACGAACAAATCGCCAAGGCGCGCAGCAGCAGCGAACGCCGTGGCGGACGCTACCTCATCATCGACGACGCCAAAGCCGCCGCTGACGCCGCCGCCACCATCAAGGCGGGCGAAAAAACCTTTGCCGACTACTGGCAGGCGGTTGAAAACAAAACCCTCGCTGGCCAAACCGGCGAACTCTCGCCCAACGCCAAAGGCAAAGGCGTCAGTCCCGAAGTGGACGAAGCGCTGTTTGCCCTCGAAAAAACCGGCGACACCTCGCCCGTCATCAACAGCGAATACGGCAACATCCTCGTCGAACTCGGCACCATCGACAGCGGCAACCGCAGCGACGACGAACTGCGCCGCCTCGCCGCCGCCGAAAACGAAACCGCCTACAACGACCACGCCAACCAGGCCTTTGACGCCGCACAAAGCGGCAAACCGCTCAGTACCATCACCCAAATCACCGGCGGCAAAACCGAAACCCTGAGCGGCATCACCGCCGCGAGCGACAACACCGACTGGCTGCACAACCCCGCCCTGCAAGAGCAACTCTTTGGCGCCAAGGCACTCGCCGACAACAAAACCGGCGAGCCGGTCGAAATCGCACCGCAGCGCACCCTGTTCTTCACCATCACCCACCGCGAAAAACCGCAGCCGCGCCCGTTTGCCGAGGTGCGCGCCCAAGTAGAGACCGATTACCGCAACGAGCAGGCCGACGCCACCCTGCACGAACGCGGCGAGGCGCTGAAAAAAGCACTGGGCGAAAGCGCGGACAAAGCCGCCGCACTCGCCAGCGAATACCAGGCGACCACCGAAACCGTCGCCCCGGCCAGCCGCTACGACACCAATAACCCGCTCGTGCTCGAACTCTACAACCACAGCGAACGCCTCACCACCCTCGACACCCCGGATGGCAACCTGCTCGTCGCCCGCCTCGACAGCGTTGCCGACGGCGACCCGGCCAAACTGCCCGACAACGTGCGCCAAAACCTCAGCCAACAATGGCAAATGCAGCAACTGACTGGCACCTACGCCAACATCGGCGCCTGGCTCTACCGCCAGGCAAAAATCAAGGTGAATGAAGACGCGCTGCAACGCTAAGAGCCGTTTACAATTCAGCCGTAAACCTTTGATAGGTTGGGTTAGCGCCTAACCCAATAACGGAAGATTGTTCAGCATTCGATTTGTTGGGTCTCTCTCTCGGCGCGAGCAATAACTTGTCGCGGTGCGAGCTGTTCCAGTCGACTGCGCCTAGCCTAGCCGGGAAAGCCTCACCGCTAAATGCAAACAGCCCCTCCCCGTGAGGGGCTTTGCCATTGGCATACCAGCACCTTTGTCGGTATGATGCGCGCCTTCTTTTTTCACCCTCTTGGTTCATGAATTATTGGTTGTTGAAGTCCGAGCCGGGCAATTTTTCGCTCGATGATTTGCGCGCCCGCCCGCAGCAGCGCGAGCCGTGGGACGGTGTGCGCAATTTTCAGGCGCGCAATTTTATGCGGCAGATGCGCACCGGCGACCAGGCGTTTTTTTATCACTCGAACGCCAAGCCTTCCGGCATTGTCGGTGTGGTGGAAATCGTCGGCGAGGCGCGGCCTGACCCGACGCAGTTTGACCCGGAAAGCCGTTATTTTGACGCGAAGGCGTCGGTGGATGCGCCGCGCTGGGATTTGGTCATCGTGCAGTTTGTCCGTGCGTTTGCGGCGATTTTGCCGCTGACGTTGTTGCGGGAAGCTCCCGCGCTAGCCGGGATGGAGGTGGTGCGCAAGGGCAGCCGTTTGTCGGTGTCGCCGGTGTCGCCCGCCGAGTGGCAGGCGGTGCTGGCGCTGGCCGGGGAGGCTTTTGATGGCAACTGATTATGTGGTGCGGGTCGCGCATTTGTCGTTTGCGCGCGGCAGCCGCAAGATTTTTGACGATGTGAGTTTTGAAATTGCGCGCGGCGAGGTGGTCGCGGTGATGGGGCCATCCGGCACCGGCAAGACGACGCTGATGCGCCTTTTGACCGGGCAGTTGCGCCCGGATGCGGGCACGGTCGAGGTGCTGGGCGAGCAGGTGCCGCAGTTGTCGCGCGCGGCGTTGATGCGGTTGCGGCGGCGGATGAGTATGTTGTTCCAGTCCGGCGCGCTGTTTTCGGATATGTCGGTGGCGGAGAATGTCGCGTTTCCGCTGCGCGAGAAGACGCGGCTGGACCGCCGCCTGATTGAGGCGGTGGCGCTGATGAAGTTGCAGCGCGTCGGTCTGCGCGGCGCGGCGGCGTTGATGCCGGCGGAGTTGTCCGGCGGCATGGCGCGGCGGGTGGCGCTGGCGCGGGCGATTGCCTTTGACCCGGAGTTGATGATTTATGACGAGCCGTTCACCGGGCAGGATCCGATTTCGCTTGGTGTGCTGACGCGGCTGGTGCGCGATTTGAATGACGGCCTGCGCATGACCAGTTTTGTGGTGTCGCATGATGTTGCCGAGGTGAGCAAGATTGCCGACCGCGTGCTGCTGTTTTCCGGCGGCAAGTTGATTGCCAACGGCGCTCCGGCGGCGCTGTATGCGAGTTCTGACCCGCTGGTGCATCAGTTTATGCACGCCGAGGCGGACGGCCCGGTGGCGTTTCATTTTCCGGCCGCCGATTATGCGCAGGGTTTGCTGGAGCGGATGCGATGAAGGCGGTTATCAATATGTTGGCGGCGGTAGGGGCGGCGACGGTCGCCTGTCTCGCTGCTTTGGGCAATTTTTCGTTGTTCGCGCTGGCGCTAATGCGTCATGTGGCGATTTTGTTGCGCAAGCCGCTCTTGACGCTGCGTGCGACGTATGCGGCGGGCGTGTTGTCGCTGCCGATTATTTTGGTTGCCGGGCTGTTCGTCGGCATGGTGCTGTCGTTTCAGGCTTATACGACGATGGTGCGTTTCGGCGCAGAGCAGTCGCTCGGCACGATGGTGGCGCTGTCGCTGTTGCGTGAGCTGGGGCCGGTGGTGAGCGCGCTGCTCTTTGCCGGGCGCGCCGGGTCGGCGATTACCGCCGAGGTCGGTTTGATGAAGACGACCGAGCAGCTCGCGGCGATGGAGATGATGGCGATTGAGCCGCTGGCGCAGGTCGGCGTGCCGCGCTTTTTGGGCGCCTGGTTCGCCCTGCCGCTGCTGACGGTTTTGTTCGTCGCCATCGCTATCATCGGCGCGCATCTGGTCGGGGTGGTCTATCTCGGCCTCGATGACGGTGTTTTTTGGTCGGGAATGCAGAACAGCGTCGATTTCGGGAGCGATGTCGTACGCGGGATGCTGTTGAAAAGTCTGGTTTTCGGCTGGGTGTGCGCGGCGATTGCCGTGTATCAGGGTTTCAGTTGCCTGCCGACCGCGAGCGGGATGTCGCGGGCAACGACGACGACGGTGGTGATGTCTTCGCTCGCCGTCCTCGGCCTCAATTTTGTTTTGACCGCGATGTTGTTTGGAGGTTGATGTGCAATCGAATCGCAGTATATCCGTCGCCGTGGGGCTGTTTGTCCTGCTGGCGCTCGCCGGGATGGTTTTTTTGGCGTTGCAGGCGAGCAACGCGCGCGGCTTCCGCATGAGCCATCCGTATCAGGTCAATGCCGATTTTGCTGACATTAGCGGCCTGTCGAAAAACGCCAAGGTGACGATGGCCGGCGTGCAAATCGGCAAGGTGAAATCCATCGGCTACGACCAGGAAACCTACAAGGCGAAAGTCGTGCTGGAAATCTCCGGCGAATACGACCGCCTGCCGCTGGACAGCAGCGCCGACATCCTCACCGCAGGCCTGCTCGGCGAAAAATACATCGGCGTCGTCCCCGGCGGCGATCCGGCGATGTTACAAAATGGCGATACCATTCAGTACACCGGTTCGTCTATGGTATTGGAAAAGCTGATTCAGCAATTCGTGACGCAGATGTCCGCCAAGGGCGATGCGTCAAAAACCACAACCCAGGAGTCATCCCCATGAAAAAAATCCTCATGAGCCTCGCCCTCGCGGCCGTATCCGCCGTGACCTTTGCCGCCCAGCCGACCGCCGACGATGCCAAGGCGCTGGTCGAACAACAGGCGAAAACCGTCTTCACCCAGTTGAACGCCAACCAGAGCCGCTACCGCAGCAACCCCGGCGCCTTCAGCGACCTCATCAAAAGCGAAGTGCTGCCGTACATGGACTTCGAGCTGATGTCGCAAATCGTCCTTGGCCGCCACTGGCGCGATGCCAGCGCACAACAAAAAGCCGACTTCACCGCCGCCTTCCGCGACCTGCTGGTGCGCGTTTACTCGCGCGGCTGGACGAACTACGCCGGAACCCCGGTCGATGAAGCGGTGAAAATCCTGAGCGCCTCGCCGGTGGACAAATACCAGCGCAGCGACATCCGCATCCAGGTGCGCGACAAAAACGGCAAACAGGCCATCGTCGTCTTCAGCCTGCGCTACAAGGCGGGACAGTGGAAAATGTACGACGTCTCCTTTGAAAACGTCTCCATCCTCTCCAGCTACCGCAACAGCTTCGACACCGACATCAACCAGGGCGGACTTGACAAACTCATCGCCAAAATCAAAACCATGAAAGGCGACGAATGAGCCTCGCCGCCCTCGGAACCCACCACGGCGGGGTGCTACAACTGCACCCCGCCTTAACCATTCCTGCGCTGGACGGCAAACGCCTGCGCGACGAGCCCCTGCCCGACACCCTCGCCATTGACGCAAGCACCCTGCAACAGGCCGACAGCGTCGGCGTTGCCGCGCTGGTCTGGCTCGCCGCCCTCGCCGCACGGCAACAAAAAACACTCAACTGGCAACACCTGCCGCCCGTCCTCACCGAACTCCTCGCCCTCTACGAAATCGACCTGCCCGCCATGAGCCAACCATGCAAGAAGAACTGATCACCGCCCGCATCAAAGCCGTCCTGCCCGACGCCGAAATCAGCCTGCACACCTTCGACGGCGTCCACTACAGCGCCCACATCCGCTCCGCCGGATTTGCGGGCAAAAGCCGCCTCGAACAACACCGCACCGTGATGAACGCCCTCGGCGACATCCTCGGCAGCAACGAAATCCACGCGCTCGCCTTGAAAACCGAAGTGGCAAATTAAAAAATCCTCCTCCGTGGGGTAGCCGGGGTGGCGGGGTTACTGGAGGCTATTGCAATTCAACCCTGCCCGTTGCGGGCTTCGCTCTGCGGTTGTCTACCAAACTCCCCCTCCCCCGTGGGGGAGGGCTGGGGTGGGGGCAGCAAACTACTCGCCGCGCGACAAAACCCAACCCTGTTTACATACACATCGGGTGCTCAAGTGTATGTAAATGACATACGGCGCTTCTCGCGCTGAAGCGGCAAAAACCACCGATATGCCCCCTCCCTCGCAGGGTGCGCCAGCACCCGCAGCGGGGGAGGGCTGGGGTGGGGGTAGCGTCCGTGACATTGTCTCCG
This sequence comes from Cardiobacterium sp., assembly GCF_057314735.1. Taxonomy (NCBI): domain Bacteria; kingdom Pseudomonadati; phylum Pseudomonadota; class Gammaproteobacteria; order Cardiobacteriales; family Cardiobacteriaceae; genus Cardiobacterium; species Cardiobacterium sp. Next base: position 74,444 of record NZ_DBHKZK010000039.1, on the reverse strand, counting down.
ACGCAAATTAGCCATCCCTGAAGCGGCACACATTTTTGGACACTACCCACAAATTTCCACACACCTTCCCGCTTTTCCCGCCTCACCGGGAAACCTCCAACCAACAGCCAACAAATTCAAAACATGGAACAACTCAAAATCACCGGCGGCACGCCGCTCTCTGGCGAAATCACCATCAGCGGCGCGAAAAACGCCGTGCTGCCCATCCTCGCCGCCACCCTGCTCGTCCCCGGCGAAACCGTCATCGACAACGTCCCCCGCCTGCGCGACGTCCACACCTTCATCAAAGTGCTGAACGCGATGGGCGCCAAAGCCGCCTTCACTGGCGACAACCAGGTCACGGTGGACGCCACCACCATCACCCACCCCGAAGCGCCCTACGAACTCGTCAAAACCATGCGCGCCAGCATCCTCGTTTTGGGGCCATTGCTCGCCCGCTTTGGCGAAGGCCGCGTCTCCCTGCCCGGCGGTTGCGCCATCGGCGCGCGCCCCGTCGATCAACACATCAAGGGAATGCAGGCGCTCGGCGCGCACATTGACATCCACGAAGGCTACATTGACGCGCGCGGCAAACTGCGCGGCGCGCGCTACGTCATGGACATGACCACCGTCACCGGCACCGAAAACCTGCTGATGGCGGCAGTACTGGCCGACGGCACCACCATCCTCGATAACGCCGCCTGCGAGCCGGAAGTGACCGACCTCGCCCACTGCCTGACCGCGATGGGCGCGAAAATCAGCGGCATCGGCACGACCACGCTCACCATCGAAGGCGTGCGTGCGCTCCAACCGGCACGTTACACCACCCTGCCTGACCGCATCGAAACCGGCACCCACCTCATCGCCGCCGCCATTACCGGCGGGGAAATCACCACCCGCCGCACCCGCGCCGCCCTGCTCGAAGCCGTGCTGGAAAAACTCGAAGCGGCAGGCGCGGCGATAGAGCGCGGTCAGGACTACATCCGCCTCGACCAGCGCGGACGGCCATTACAGGCGGTGAGCATCCGCACCGCGCCGTTCCCCGCCTTCCCGACTGATATGCAGGCACAAATCATGGCGCTCAACACCGTCGCACAAGGCACGGCGACCGTCATCGAAACCATCTTTGAAAACCGCTTCATGCACGTCCCCGAACTGGCGCGGATGGGCGCGGACATCGCCATCGAAGGCCATACCGCCACCGTGCGCGGCGTCGCCAAACTGAGCGGCGCGCCGGTAATGGCGACCGACCTGCGCGCCTCCGCCTGCCTCGTCCTCGCCGCACTTGCCGCCGAAGGCGAAACCACCATTGACCGCATCTACCACCTCGATCGCGGCTACGACGCCATCGAGAAGAAACTAAGCGCCGTTGGTGCGAATATCCAGCGGGTGCGCGCGGCGGAATAGCGTCCGCACGAACAAGCTCCTGCGGTGATGAGTTGCCAATCCGACCGTCCTTTTACATACACCATCCCCCGCTACCCGTATGTAAATGCGCACCGTTCGCCCGGATGGCGGGGATGCGTGCTGTCGCCCTGTTACCCGTTTTTCAGCCTTCAGGAGTCCACATGATTACCCGCAACCAACTGCAAACCCATTTGCACGAACTGCTGCAATGCGCCCGTTTCCGCGATTACGCGCCCAACGGCCTGCAAGTGGAAGGGCGGGCGGAAATCCGCCGCATCCTCACTGCCGTCACCGCCTCGCAGGCGGCGATTGACGCGGCAATTGACTGGCAGGCGGACGCGCTTTTGGTGCATCACGGCTACTTTTGGAAAGGCGAAGCGCCGCAGGTGGTGGGTATGAAAAAGCGTCGCCTCGCCGCGCTGCTCGCCCATGACCTGAATCTCTTTGCCTACCACCTGCCGCTCGACCAACATCCCGAACTGGGCAACAACGCGCTCTTTGCCCGCCATTTTGCCTGCGAAGCGGTATGGCAGTCGGCGGATGAACCGCTCATCTGGCACGCGCGCATTGCGCCGACGCCGTTGCCCGCATTGCTGGCGCAACTGGCGGACGGTCTTGCGCGTGAACCGCAGGCGGTTGGCGCGACTGACGCCGCCATTACCCGCATCGCCTGGTGCAGCGGCGCCGCGCAGGACTTTTTGCAACAGGCGGCGGGCGAGGGCGCGCAGGTGTTCATCAGCGGCGAATACGCTGAGCGCAGCTACCATGAAGCGCGGGAAACGGGGACGGTGTACATCTCCTGCGGCCATCACGCCAGCGAACGCGCCGGTATTCGCGCCCTGGGCGAACATCTTGCCGCTACCTTTGACCTGCAACAGCGCTTTTTTGATGAAGAAAATCCCTTATGAATAGCAGACGAAAAGCGCAAGATTTTGCTAAGATAGCGCTTCCTAAAAACTATTCACCCCAAGGCAATAACGCCGTATTGATAGGAAACAATCGATGCGCGGAGAACAATCATGAGCAATGCAGCGAACCTCAAGCCGGTCTTCATTCCGGCGCACCCGGTGGAGAACCCCGCCCGCCGCAAAATGCTGGTCGCGGCGACAACCGGCGCGACCGCAGTCGGCGCGGGATTTCTCGCCGTTCCCTTCCTTAAAAGCTGGCTGCCGAGCGAGCGGGCAAAAGCCGTTGGCGCGCCGGTAGAAGTTGACATCACCAAACTCGAAGCGGGCGCGATGCAGACCGTACTCTGGCAGGGTAAAGTCGTGTACGTCCTGCGCCGTACCGACGATATGCTCGCCACCCTGCCGCAAGTCGGTGGCGACCTGCGCGACCCCGAATCCAAAGAATCCATCCAGCCCGAATACGCGCAAAACGAATGGCGGGCAGAGCGCAAGGATGTGCTGGTCATGCTGGGCATCTGCACCCACCTCGGTTGCGCGCCGAAACTGCAATCGCGCGCCGAAGGCCGCGAAGTGCGCGGTGATGCCACCTGGGAAGGCGGTTTCTTCTGTCCCTGCCACGGCTCAAAATTCGACTACGCCGGCCGCGTTTACAAAGGCGTGCCTGCCCCGACCAACCTGACCATCCCACCGTACAACTTCAAAAACGACAACCTCGTCGTCGTCGGCGCCAGCAGCGAAGGAGCATAAAATGGCCAGTAATCCGTACAAAACCACCGGCCTGCTCGGCTGGGTCGATAACCGCTTCCCCCTCTCCGTCCTGTGGCACGACCACATGGATCGCTACTACGCGGCGAAAAACTTCAACTTCTGGTACTACTTTGGCTCGCTCGCCCTCGTCGTGCTGGTGAACCAAATCCTCACCGGTGTCTGGCTGGCGATGTTCTACAAACCCAGCGCCGCCGAAGCCTTCAGCAGCGTTGAATATATCATGCGCGACGTTGATTACGGCTGGCTCATCCGCTATATGCACTCCACCGGCGCGTCGTTCTTCTTCATCTGCGTCTATATGCATATGTTCCGTGGCCTGATGTACGGCTCCTTCCGCAAACCGCGCGAACTCGTCTGGCTCTTCGGCGCGCTCATCTTCCTCGCGCTGATGGCGGAAGCCTTCATGGGCTACCTGCTGCCGTGGGGACAAACCTCCTACTGGGGCGCGAACGTCATCATCTCGCTCTTCAGCGCCATCCCGATTGTCGGCGACGCCATCGTCACCTTCATCCAGGGCGACTTCTACATCTCCGACGCGACGCTCAACCGCTTCTTCTCGCTGCACGTTATCCTCATCCCGCTGGTGCTGGTGATGCTGGTTGCGGCGCATATCATCGCGCTGCACGAAGTCGGCTCGCTCAACCCGGACGGCATTGAGATCAAGGAGCACCTGGACGAACGCGGCGTGCCGCTGGACGGCATCCCCTTCCACCCCTACCTCACCATCAAAGACTTGGTCGGCTTCGGCTTCTTCTTCATGATATTCGCCGGCATCATCTTCTATATGCCCGAATTTGGCGGCTACTTCCTCGAACTCGCCAACTTTGAACCGGCAAACGCACAGGTAACGCCCGAACACATCGCCCCGGTGTGGTACTTCGGCGCCTTCTACTCCATCCTGCGCGCCATGACCTGGGACTGGTTCGGCATCCCCGCCAAACTGTGGGGCGTCATCGCCATGTTTGCCGCTGTCGGCATGATCTTCATCCTGCCGTGGCTGGATCGTTCACCAGTCAAATCCATCCGCTACAAAGGCTGGATCTCGCGCGTCGCCCTTGGAATGTTCGTCATCGCCTTCCTCACCCTGACCAAACTCGGCACCATGCAGCCGACCAACACCGTAACCCTGCTGGCACAGTTCTTCACGGCGGTTTACTTCGCCTTCTTCCTGCTGATGCCGATTTACAGCAAACTCGACAAAACCAAGCCAGTACCAACCAGGGTGACCAAATGAACGCCATCAAAAACCTGATCCTGCTCGTTGCAGCGCTGGCAATAAGCCAAACCTTCGCCTCCGGCGGCGCGGCAACCTATCCGAACGACACCTTTCAGACCGACCTGAACGACAAAATCTCGCTGCAAAACGGTGCCAAATACTTCATCAACTACTGCTCCGGCTGCCACTCGCTCAAATACCAGCGCTACAACCGGATGTTCCGCGACCTGCAAATTGACCCGGAAATAGGGGCGAAGAACCTCATCTTTACCGGTACCAAAGACGTTGAACAAATGCACACCGCGATGAGTGGCGCAGAAGGCCTGAAATGGTTCGGCCAGACCCCGCCCGACCTCTCGCTTACCGCGCGGGCAAAAAGCGGCGCCTACATCTACAACTACCTGCGCGGCTTCTATCAGGACGACAGCCGCCCGCTTGGCTTCAACAACTCCGTCTTCGCCGGGGCGAGCATGCCCAACCCGCTGTGGGAACTGCAGGGCATCCAAAAGCCCGTCTATCACGAAGACAAAACCTGCGAGACCGTTGATGGCAAAGAACAATGCGAGACCCACAGCAGCCTCGTTGGCTTTGAAGCCGTCACGCCGGGCAAACTGAACAAAGAAGAGTACGACAAAGTCGCCTACGACATCACCAACTTCCTCAGCTACGTATCCGACCCTTCAGCACTGGACAGAATGCGCATGGGACCGTGGGTGCTGGCCTTCCTCGCCTTCCTCACCGTCATCTTCTACCTGCTGAAAAAAGAATACTGGCGCGACATCCACTAAGCCCAAGGAGCCTATGAGTATCGTAAGCCAAAAACGGGGTGGGCTGGCGCTGTTCGGCAGCCCCGTCCACGCCAGCAGCCATCGCATCCGCCTCGTCTGCCAGGCGAAAGACCTCGAAATCGACTACGTTGAAATCGACCCGGACAACATCCCGGCCGACCTCATCGAAATCAACCCGACCGGACGCCTGCCGACCCTGATAGACCGTGACCTCGTCCTCTTTGACGAGCGCGTCGTCAGCGAATACCTTGACGAACGCTTCCCGCACCCGGCGCTGATGCCGATAGAGGCGAACCTGAAAGCGAAAATCCGCCTGTTTTGCTACGAACTGGAAACCAACTGGTACCAGCCGCTGGACCAGCTCCAGCACGGCAAACTGACCGCAGCGAAGAAAAAAACAGCGCACAAACAACTGCGCGAAGCCGTACTGCTGATGTCGCCAATGTTCAAGGGGCGCGACTACCTCATTGGCAGCGAAATGAGCCTGCTGGACTGCTGCGTCCTGCCCGTCCTCTGGCGGCTGGAAAGCCTCGAAATCGAACTGCCCAAAGCGGCAGCGACCATCCAGCGCTACATGGACTTCCATTTCAACAAAGAGTACTTCCGCAAATCGCTCTCCAAACAGGAAGCCGCACTGCGGGCGGGGGCATGATGGACAACATCACCATGACCGACCGCAAGCCCTACCTGCTGCGCGCCATCTACCAGTGGATTGTCGATAACGACTGCACCCCGCATCTCGTCATCGCCGCCCCCGGCGCGGGCTGGGTACACGGCGTACCGTCGCACCTCTTGCAGGAAGAAATGCTGGTGCTGAACATCTCGCCAACCGCGACCGCCAACCTCACGATCGAAGACGACTGCGTCACCTTCAGCACCCGCTTCGGCGGCCAGGCACACCAGGTTTGGGTCAGCATGAAAGCCATCACAGCGCTGGTTACCCGCGAAAACGGCGACGGCATCGCGCTGGAGGTTGCGGAAGACCTGGAAAACGGCCCGCAACATGACAACGCTGCTCCGGCAGATGGCGAAACCGCTTCCGGCGGTAGCCACCTGAAAATCCTCAAATAACCGCACAAAACCCATTTCATCGCAATCCATTTGGCGGCTCGCAAGAGCCGCTTTTTTGTACCGTTTTTCCAAATATAGCCATCCACCGAAAGTTTCAGATAAGGCGCGTCGCCGAAGGCAGTACGCATTTGTACGGCGCGGGTTTCCCTAAAAAATGGTTGAGCCATTTTTTTAGGGTGCCCGGTCAGGCGACGCAACACCGTACGAGGCTTTCGGTGGATAGTTATAGGACAAAATGGAGGCTATCAGCCTTCTTTAACAGAGAAATAATCCTTTATAAACCTTATCTTATTCACCTTTCTCATCCCGTGATGACATCCCACTGCGCTTTAAGTCGGCAAATTTCCCGTCCAGCAGATTGGTGGTGTTGTGAATGCCCAAACCGGGATACGCCTCAAAGGTGAACAGGTAGTCCAGATTCCGTTTCAGGCTTAAATACGCGCTTCTCAGCTGCTTGTGCGTGTAGTGCGACCTGCCGTTTTCCTCATTGACCGTCCGTTCGTTAAGAAAGCCCTGATGCCGCTCAAACCACGCTTGCAGGGCGCTTTGAAAGGCCACCTTGCCGCTGTCTTTTAGCGTTAGCGCCAGCTGCCACAACGCCTTGCCAGCTGCCGTTTTCGGGTTGCGTGTCAGATAGCGGCTGACGGTTTTGACCTGATGAAACTGGCACAGTTGCGCGGGAATCTCCGGGAACAGCTGCAACAATCCTTTCCGTCCGTCGCAAACAATGCTCTGTATTGCAATGCCTTTTTCCCGCAAATCGTTCAGCGCTTCGGCATAGAGGGCGTTGGTTTCGTGTTTGACTTCACGGACGGAAAGGACTTGCCCGCTGATGCTGTCCATCAGCACCATCACACCGAAACTGCGCCCGAAGTAAGTGGTGTCCATGATGATGTTGGCTTTGGCAGGCTGCGGGAAGGTTTCCCGGATGCGCGCCCTGCGCAGATGGCGGTAGATGGTCTTGCAGCTACAACCGTGTTGCGCGGCGAGCTGGGCGGCAGTCTGCTTGCCCGCGCTGTAGGCTGTCCAAAGTTCATCGCTTTGGTGACGCCTGCTACCGTCAAATTGCCTGCCACAGTTGCAGCATTTATAGCGTTGTTGGCTGTTGCGCCGCCCGTTCTTTTTGACCTTCTTCGAGCCACAGAAAAAGCATTTTTTGTGTTCAAAGGTTTTGACCCCGCTTAAAGCCTTGCAGCATAAGGCTTACAGCGTTTTTTAGCTCCTTTTTTGTCCTATACGCCGAAAAATGCAATTCCCCAAGATTTTGAACAGGTTATCAGGCATTTATTCCAGCCACCACGGATCGACATCCACCGCGACGCGCACGCGGAAGGCTTTGCCCTGCGCGTGCAGCCAGGCGGTGAGTTGCGGCAGCTCTTGTTGCAGCGCGGCGCGGCTCTCCGCCTGAACGAGCAAATGCGCGCGGTGCTGGCCGTCTTTGCGTGGCATCACCGCTGGCGCGGGGCCGAGCCATTGCCAGTTTTGGCCGATGCCCGCCTGTTGTGCGCCATCGCGGGTAAATGCCAATGTTTGCAGGGCGCGTTCGGCGTCGCTGTGGCGGGCGAGCAGCGCCACTTGCGCGCAATGCGGTGGCAGGCGGGCGCGCTGGCGTTCGTCGTAGAGGCGGCGGGCGGTGTTTTCGTAGGGCACGTCCAGCACGGTGAAGACGGGGTGTTGTGGCTGGCGCGTCTGTATCCAAATCTGGCCTGCGCTTTCGCGTCCGGCGCGGCCGCCGACTTGTACCAGCAGTTGCGCCAGCCGTTCTTCGCCGCGATAGTCGAGGCTGTACAGCGCCTGGTCGGCATCGACCACGGCGACGAGGTGCAGCCGGGGGAAGTGGTGGCCTTTGGCAAGCCATTGGGTGCCGAGGATGATGTCCACCGCGCCCGCCTGTATTTGTGCCAGCGCCGCTTCAAATTGGCGGCTGGTGCTGTAAGCGTCGCTGTCGATGCGCAGCACGCGCGCCTGCGGGAATTGCCGCGCCACGCTTTGTTCGAGCCGCTGTGTGCCGAGGCCGAGCATTTGCAGGTGGGCGCCGTGGCAGGCGGGGCAGCGCGTCGGCAGCGGTTGGACGCGGCCGCAGTGGTGGCATTGCAGTTGGTGGCTGGCGGTATGCACGGTGAGCAGCGCGTCGCAGGCGTCGCAACTGGCCTGCCAGTCGCAGTCGTCGCAGCGCAACAGCGGCGCGTAGCCCCGGCGGTTGAGGAAAAGCAGGGTTTGGCCGCCGCCCGCAAGGGTGCGGCGCATGGCGCGGATGAGTTCGTGGCTGAGGCCGCCGCTCGCCGCTGCGCCGTCCATGTTTTCAAGGTGAATGGCGGGCAGGGCGGTGGTCGCGGCGCGGGCGGGCAGGCGCAGCTGTTGCCAGTTGCCGCGCCAGACCTGGTGATAGCTTTCCAGCGACGGCGTCGCCGAGCCGAGGAGGATGGGCACGCCCGCTTGTTGCGCGCGTTTCAGGGCAAGGTCGCGCGCGTGGTAGCGGAAGCCGTCCTGCTGTTTGTAGGCGGCGTCGTGCTCTTCGTCGATGATGATGCCGCGCAGCGCCGCGCAGGGGGCGAAGACGGCGGAGCGGGTGCCGACCAGCACTTGTGCGTCGCCGGCGCGCACCGCCAGCCATTGTTCGAGGCGGGCGCCGTCGGCCAGCGCCGAGTGATGCACAGCAATGCGTTCGCCGAGGCGGGCGGCGAGGCGGGCGGCGAGGGTTTGCACGAGGCCGATTTCCGGCACGAGCAAGAGCACCTGGCCGCCGTCTTGGGTCAAGCGCTCAATCCAGCGGATGTAGATTTCGGTTTTGCCGGAGCCGGTGACGCCATCGAGCAGCGTCGCCTTAAAGCCGCTGGCGGGCAGGGCGGCGAGGACGGCTTCTTGCGCGGCGTTGAGCGTCGGCGCGGGGGCGGGTGCGGCGGCAAGTCCTTGCCAATGGGCGCGCGGGGCAATCCAGCCACGTTTTTCCAAATCGCGCAACCAGCCTGCATTGCAATGGTGCGCGGCGCGTAGTGCGGCTTCAGGCTGTTCGCATTCGCTCAGGGCGGTGAGGACGGCGGCCTGTTTGCCGCCAAGCCGCCCGGCGAGTGCGTCGCGTCCGGAGGCGGTAATGCACCAGTCGCGCGGTAGCTCGCGCGTGGTCGCCCGTCCTTCGCGCAGCAGTTTCGGTAACGCCGCCTGCACCACTTCGCCGAGCGGGTGCTGGTAGTAGCGCGCGGCAAAATGCAGCAATTTGAGCAGCGGCGCGTCCAAGAGCGGCGCGTCGTCGAGCACGCGCTCCACCGTCTTCAGCGTGCCGTCATCGGTCGCATCTTCCTGAATGCTGACGACGACGCCAATCACCCGCCCCCGGCCAAACGGCACCCGTACCCGCGCGCCGACCGCGACCGGTTCATGACAAAGGTAATCGAAACTGCCCGAAAGCGGGCGTGGCACGGCGACGCCAACCCGCATCAGCATTGGTTCTGCCGCGCAAAATGGCTAACATATAACATTGTTTTTTACCCCCTCACTCATGCCGCTCATCTCCCTCGCCAACGTCGCCTTCGCCGCCAACGGGCGCGACATTCTACACGACATCACTTTTACCATCGGGCGCGACCAAATCCTCACCATTGTCGGCCCGAACGGTGCGGGCAAAAGCACCTTGCTCGCGCTAATTCTGGGGCATAAAAGCCCGACCGGCGGTACGATTACCCGCGCCAAGTGGCTGAAAATGGGCTTTGTCCCGCAAAAATTCCACCCGCCTGCCGACCTGCCGATGACCGCGCGCCGTTTCCTGCGCGACATCCCGCAGGCGGCAGAAAGCCCGTGGCTTTCGCGGCTGAACATCGCCCATCTGCTCGATACGCCGCTGCAAACGCTTTCCGGCGGCGAAACGCAGCGCCTGCTCTTGGCGCGGGCGATGTTGCGCCAGCCCGACCTTATCGTGCTGGACGAACCAGCGGCGGGCATCGACCCGGTCGCGCTCGGCGACTATTACCAGACCATCCGCGACTGGCAACGCGGCACACGCGCCGCCGTGCTGATGGTCAGCCACGATTTGCATCTGGTGATGGCGGCGAGCGACCACATTTTGTGCCTGAACCGCCACATCTGCTGTCACGGCAGCCCGGAAGCGGTCGCCAGCAATCCCGCCTTCCGCCATATGCTCGGCGACGGCGGCCACCTCGACGCCATCGGCATCTACGCGCACCATCATGACCACAGACATCTATAAAAGCCCCTTTCCACAAAACGGCTCCCTCCCCCTGTGAGGGAGGGCATCAAACCCATCAATAACCCCATGTTCTTCTACCAATACATCCTCATCCCCTGCCTCTGCGCCCTGACCACCGCCACCGCCGCCGCCCCCATCGGCGCGCTTATCGGCTGGCGCCGCCTCGTGTACTTCGGCGAAGCGCTGTCGCACGCCTCGCTGCTCGGCATCGCCCTTGCCCTCTGGCTCGGCCTGCCGCCCGCCGTTGGCATCTGGAGCATCACCCTGCTTTTGGTGCTGCTGCTCCACCTCATCGAACGCAGCGGGCGGGAAAATCCGAGCAACATCCTCGGCAGCCTGTCGCACATCGCCCTCGCCCTGGGCTATCTGGTGATGTCGCAAATGGAAAACGTGCGCACCGACCTGCTCGCCTACCTCTTTGGCGACATCCTCGCCACCACGCCGCGCGACCTCGTCACCATCGCCATCGCCGCCGCCGTCTCGCTCCTCACCCTGCGCGCGCTGTGGCAACCGCTCATCCTCATGACCACCAGCCCCGCCATTGCCAAAACCGAATACCCGGCGAGCGACAAATACGACCTCGTCTTCCTGCTGCTCATCGGCCTCTTCATCGGCACCACCGTGCAATACTTCGGCCTGCTGCTGGTCATCGCGCTCCTGATCGTGCCCGCAAACACCGCCAACCGCCTCGCCAAAACCCCGGAACAAAGCGCCACCATCGCCGCCGTCCTCGCCGCCATCGCCACCATCTGCGGCTTCATCCTCGCCTACAACGCCGACCTGCCGGTCAGCCCGGCCATCATCGGCGTCGCCGGCATCCTCTACTTCGCTGTGCTGATACACACCCGCGCGGGGCGGAAACGCGCTGCCAAACCCTAAAACATTTACCATTTACAAGCACGAAATGCTCCGCTACCATGCGCCGCCAATTTTCACAGACAACACGCAGGAGAGCGAAAATGGCCAAAGAATTCAAAGCCAAAACCCACTACACCCCAAAGAAAGGCGAAGAATACATGAGCGATGCGCAGCTCGCGCACTTCACCCGGCTGCTGACCGACTGGAAAAACGAAATCGTCACCGACAGCGACCGCACCAAAGAACATCTGCGTGATGACCGCGCGCCGACCGCCGACCTCAACGACCGCGCCACGCAAGAAGAAGAGTTTTCGCTGGAGCTGCGCACCCGTGACCGCGAACGCAAACTGCTGCACAAAATCGACCGCGCGCTGGAGCGCATCGCCCGCAAAGACTTCGGCTGGTGTGAACGCTGCGGCGAAGAAATCGGCTTCCGCCGCCTCGAAGCGCGACCGACCGCCGAGCTCTGCATCGACTGCAAGGAAATCGCCGAGCGGCAGGAACGCAACTTCCACGACAACCGCTAATGGCCAGATACGAAAAAGCCCGCAACCGCGGGCTTTTTTATGCGTGTCATGCGGGCATTACTGCTTCGCCCACGAGCGGAAACTGTTGGCATTGCGCGAGCAGAGAATCACCTTGCCGCTACCGCTGAACTTCAGCACGACCGCCTCGCCGCTGGTGACGCTGTTGACCAGGTTGCCGAGCATACCGCGGCTCGCACCGGTCGTCACCGACAATTCATAATGCAGCCTGCTGTCCCAGGCGACGACGTGACCGTTGTCAATAATGACCGGACTTTGTGGCGTGACTTCGAGGGTAAAGAGAGAACCAAAGCCGTTAATCACAATCTGCCCCTCGCCGGAAGTTTGCCCGATGAAAAAGCCGCCGGTACCGGCAAAGAGTGCGGTGCCGAGGCTCTGCATCCGCGCGGTGAGTTGCACCCGCTCGCTGGCGGCGAGATAGGCGCCGTCGTTGAGGTTGTACTGGCTCTTGCCGACGTCCAGCACCTCAATCCCGCCCGGCATCATCGGCGCGAGCAGACAGTCGCCGTCGCCACGTTCGGCGCGAATATGCTGCTGGAAAAAGCTCTCGCCATTGGCCAGGCGACGGGTGAGCGCGCTCAAAAAGCCGCCCTGCATCTGCCCGCGCAGCTCAAGATTGGCCTCCATCATCACCATCGCGTCGCTCTCGCAATAAATGCTCTCGCCGCGACGCAGGCTGACGTGAAGAAAGGGATCGAGTTCGCCGGTGGGCGTGAAAACAGGCATGGTTGCTCCTCTGACAAAAAAGATGATGTGCTGGGGCCGGTAACGGCGAAGACTAGCCATTATATCGGGCGAAACCGGTGAAAAAGCGAAACGCAGCAGGACGAGGCAGCGCGTGCCGTGGGGGAGACAGTTGCGATAAGATGACCGCCCCCTTAACCCGCATCGGAGACCCGCATGAAAGCCGTATTTCTTGACCGCAACACCTTCTCGCCATCCATCGACCTGCCCGCGCCGGAAGGCGTCAGCGACTGGCAGGTGTTTGATGCCACGCCGAACGACACCGCCACCGTGGTTGAGCGTCTGCGTGGCGCGCAAATTGCCATCAGTAACAAGGTATTGCTGACGCGCGACATCATCGCCCAATCGCCCGAACTCAAGCTGATTCAGGTCGCCGCCACCGGCGTCAATAATGTCGATGCCGAGGCGTGCAAGGCGCACGGCGTGCAGCTCGCCAACGTCGCCGGCTATTCGACCACCTCCGTCGCCGAGCATACCTTCGCCGTCATTCTCGCCGCGCTGCGCGGCATCATTCCCTACCATCAGGCGGTGATTGACGGCGACTGGCAGCGCGATGGCCGCTTCTGCCTCAATGAACTGCCGATTATTGACCTCGCCGGCAAGACGCTCGGCATCGTCGGCACCGGCAACATCGGACGGCGGGTGACGGAAATCGCGCGCGCCTTCGGCATGGAAGTACTGTGGGCGGAGCGCCGTGGCGCCGCGCCGCGTTCGCCGGATTACACGCCATTTGCCGACGTTTTCGCCCGTGCCGACATCATCAGCCTGCATTGCCCGCTCAACGACGCCTCGTTTCACCTGCTCAACGCCGACACCCTCACCCTGTGCCAGCGCCAGCCGCTGATTCTCAACATGGCACGCGGCCCGGTCGCCGACAGCGCCGCCGTCGTCGCCGCCTTGAACGCGGGCAAACTGCTCGGCTACGTCAGCGACGTCTTCCCCGACGAACCGCCACCTGCGGACGAACCGCTGCTCACCCTGCGCGACCACCCGCGCGTCATCTTCACCCCGCACAACGCCTGGGCCAGCGTCGGCGCGCAGCGCGAGTTGTGGCGCATCCTCTGCGCGCAAGTGGCGGCATTCATTGCAGGAAAATGACAGGATGGAAAGCCTATCTGTTATCATAGCCGCGTTTTTGCAAAACGAGGAATGAAATCATGCGTCTATGGTTGGCAATCCTGCTGACTGTTCTGACGACCGGAATCGTCCGCGCCGAAGACTATTACTTGGACGCGCCGGTCGTCACCGCCAGACTCTACAACCGCGAAGCCGAACTGGTCCGCGAAGCGAAAGTCACCGTGCACAAGCCCGGCGCACACCGCATCATCGTCTCGCCGCTGCTCAGCGACAACATCGCCAACGTCTCGCTCGGCATTGACGGCGCGCGCCTCACCGGCCAGGGAATGCGGCCATTGCCCGCGCAGGACGCGACCGAGCCGCTGGTGCACCAGGCGGACGAAGCCGAACAGGCGCTGACCATCACCCGGCAAAGCATCGAAGACAACCGCGACATGAGCCGCGCCCTCATCCAGCGCCTACAAGGCCACGGCAGCTCGGTCAGCGAAGTACAGCGCCAGCTCGACACCCTCGCCCGCCTGCGTGAAGACCTGCTCAAAACCGAACGCGAACAGCAGGACGAACTGCGCCAGCTCAAAGAACAACTCGTCTGGCAAAACAAGGGACGCGACAGCCGCCAGTACGCGGGCGTGTTCGACATCTACAGCGACCGCATCGGCGAAGTCACCCTCACCCTGCGCGAACGCACCGACAAGGCCTACTGGCAACCCTACAGCGAATTCTCCCTCAACACCGAAAACGGCGAACTGGATATCCGCGCCTACGCGCAAGTCGTCCAGCAAAGCGGACTGGACTGGGACAACGTCGAAGTCAGCCTCTCCTTCGCCCCGCCGGACTACCAGGACACCCCGGTGCTGCAAAGCACCAACGTCGCCGTCGCCGACCGCACCGTCGCCGCCGTCCTCGGCGAAAACAACGCGCCCTTTGGCATCGGCGCGACCACCGCCAAAAACAACAGCCCGACCGTCGCCAGCGCCGACAAAAACGAAGCGACCGCGAGCGAAAACGACGTCGCCATCTCCGGCGTGGACTTCGACGTCAAAATCCCCGGACGGCACAACCTCGCCACCTCGCGCGACCGCTACCAGCTCACCTACTGGCAGAACCGCAGCCGCACCAAACTCTACAGCGCCGCCTACGCCTGGGTCGAAAGCAGGGCGCTGCTCGTCGCCGAATGGCAACAGCCGGACGGCTACGGCTTCTACCCCGGCTACACCAACTTCTTCCGCGACGGCAACCGCATCGGACAAATGCGGCTGGACCGCACCATGCTGGAGCGCAGCCGACAAATCATGAGCTTCGGCGAAGACCCGCACACCGAAGTGCAATACAGCATCCCGCCGGGCTACAACATCGGCAACGGCCTCATTCTCAAAGACCGCATGGAAAAACGGCAGACCGTCACCCTGCGCAACAGCGGCAAAATCCCGCGCGCGGTGCGCCTCTACGCGCGCCTGCCAATTGCCAGCCAAAGCGACGTCACCGTTGAGCCCAAATTCAGCCCCAAACCGGATCAAGAAAACGTCGAAAACGTACGCGGCATCGTCCTCTGGGAAAAACACCTCAACCCCGGCGACACCCTGCGCATTGAAAACAGCTACGACGTGCGCTACCCCGAAGGCAAGCGGCTGGTGGGCATTGACTGAGCTGCTTTTGCAAGAAACATCCGGTGGCGTCCAGAAAAGAATGCTGACAACCCGCCGCGCGGCAAAAATCAGCCCGTTGCCATCGCCCATTCCCGCGCAAGGTGCGTCAGCCCCTGCAGCGGGAGAAAATTGGGGGAGGGGGGAGCATCAATAACACTACCGCCGATGCACGTTAAACATCTTTGGCCAGCATACATTTCAGAACACCACCAAAAATCCCGCTTCGGCGGGATTTTTTAATATAGCGATACACTCAAAGTTTTACACAATGAGCAACGCAGGAGGTGATATGCGGCCGTATGGAAAGCCGGCATGGTATGAAACTTTCGGTGGATGGCTATAGATGACGTGGAGCTCGCCCCACCGGAAAACCATCCATGAACAAATGGGTCTGGCATTGACGCCCGACGAAAAAAATACCGGACACAACAACCAATCCGCGATTGCTAACCGGCATTCCATTTACGTTGTGCCGAGGCGTACCCTATGCTTGCCCCTTAGAACCTGTTCAAAATCCCGGCCATCCACACAAATTTGAATGGTTGCGCCAATTGTCCCCTCCCCCGCAGGGCGAAGCCCGCAGCGGGGAAGGGTTAGGGTGGGGGTGGGCTATATTCTCGATAAACCGAAATCCTGCTTTTCCAATTGTTTGCTGCCCTCACCCCAATCCTCTACGTCGCAAGCAATGCTTGTCGCTGAGCGAGCTGTCCCAGTCCCACAGGGACAAGCATTGCTCGCGTAGCGAGAGATGGAGCATATTAGCTGTTTTCCCGGCTTTCAGTTCCCTACGCAAGCATACAAAAAATGCGATTCCTCAAGATTTTGAACGGGCTCTTATAAATTAAAAATTAAATTTCACTGAAAAATCAGGATAATATTTATTATCCTCACCCCCGCCATAACTTGATAAAAAGTCTTTTAAAATTGGTAAAGCATACGCAAAACTCATATCTTTGCATAGCACGAAATGTAGAATTTTGTCCCAAGTATAAATTGCTGAGCGGTTTTTAATGCAATCTGCAGTATCCCTATTCACAATTACTGGGTCAATAACAAAACAAGCCAAGTTCTCATTACTATGCCAATCAGTAAATTTCAACCAAAACTTGTCTGAATTATCTCCATTCAATATTTTTCCATATATATCCCATCCTTCACACCAGGCAAAAATATCGCGCGTTTCATTAACCCACCATCTGGAAATTTTTTCCAAATCTGTTTTGTAATATCTAATCGGTTCTTTCTCTCTTAACTCCGCTTCCTCTTGAAAAAATCTTTCTCTGAGATGCTCATCTACTTTCTCACATTTAAAAATCATCACATTCTCCCGTCAGTTTTTTATCACAATCTTGCTCATCGGTACCGCGCATTCCATGACGATGGTTGCCGCGAGGTGCGGGGCGAGGACGTTTTTGCCTTGTGCCATCAGTCGTTGTATGACCCGTTGCCGCAGGTTGGGCTAACGCCCGACGAAAAATACCGGACACAACAACCAATCCGCGATTGCTAACCGGCATTCCATTTACGTTGTGCCAAGGCGTACCCTATGTTTGCTCTTTGGTTAAAATTAAATTCTACTGAAAAATCAGGGCACTTTTCATTGCGCGCACCATCTCTACAAGTGAGCGCTTCTTTTAATATGGATAGCATTTCGTTGTAATCCATATTTTTACCAATCCTAAAAGACAGGATTTTATCCCAGCGATAGATCATCTTGCATTTACCATCAAGAGTAACAACTTGTTCGCTTTCTCCAGGCATAACCAAGAAATAATCAATATAATCTGATTTTATTTTTAAAAACTTTATCCATAGGCATTCAGAAAAATCCCCATCTATCTTCTTCAAAGTACTTGGTTGCATCCAGACAACAATGCCACGTTCTTCGTCAATCATCCAGGATGATATTTCCTTTATGCCAGTCAATATTCCATTTTCTTCTTCGATTTGTTTGCGGAGTTTTTCATCCACTTTTGCACATTTAAAAGCCATCACATTCTCCTGTTAGTTTTTAATCACCATCTTGCTCATCGGCACCGTACATTCCATGACGATGGTTGCCGCGAGATGCGGCGCTAGGACGTCTTTGCCCTGTGTCATCGTTTCTGTACGACCCGTTGCCGCAGGTTGGGCCGACGCCCGACGAAAAATACCGGACACAACAACCAATCCGCGATTGCTAACCGGCATTCTGACTATAGGGTGCACCAAGGCGCACCCTATGCTTGTTCCAAACATTAAAAATCAAAAGCCACCAAAAAATTAGGAAAATATTCATTGTTCCACTTTCCTCCCCCAAAACAGATTAGTATATCTTTTAATATTAAAACAGAACTTCCAAAGTCCATATTATTACATATCCTATAATCAAGGATCTTACTCCAGTTATATATAACCCTATCATCACTATGAATAGCATTACTTGACTCCACCCAAAAAAAAGATATATTATCACCTCTTAAATTAAGAAATTTTATCCATACTCTTTCTGAATAATCACCATCTCTTTTTGCCATCATGCTTGGGGAAAACCATGAAATAATATTTCTTTCGTAATCTCTTATCCAATTATCCTTTTTATCTATACCTGTTACTAAAAAACTATATTTTTCAGGATCTATTTTTCGCATATCTATTTCTTCCTTATAAAATTTTTCCCTAAGCGTTGGGTTAATCCCTTCACATTTAAAAGCCATCATATTCTCCCGTCAGCTTTTCATCACCATCTTGCTCATCGGTACCGCGCATTCCATGACGATGGTTACCACGAGATGCGGCGCGAGGACGTCTTTGCCCTGTGCCATCAGCTCCTGTATCGCCAGTCCGCAGGCGAGCGGCCAGTCCGCTGCGGGTACTTCCAGCGCTTGCAGGAGGCTGGCAGCGAAGGGTTGCCAGAGCAACTCCAGGCTTTCTTGTGGGGTAAAGCGGATTTCGTCGTGTCCCGGTGGCAGGCGCGGTTTGCCAAACGCCGGTGTGCCGACACTTTGACTGACGTGCGCAATAATGGCGTCAAGGTCGGGCAGTTCGTGGTCGCCGAGGTGTTGCGCCTGTCCGCCAAGCAATGCCCAAAGCGAGAGCGGCGCTTCTACCAGCGGCTGGTTGATGGCATCGCCAAAGAGGTATTGTTTGCCGTCTGCGCCGTCAACCACCATCACGGTATGGCTGCTGTCGCCGTGTGCCAGCGCGTACAGCGCGCTTTGCTGGCAGGCATAGCCCGCAAGCGCGCCGAGCATGGCAAAGGCGCTTTCGACGTGTACGCCGCTGTCGTCCTTGAGGAGGGCAAGCAGTTTGTCGAGGATGATGCGGCTGGCGATTTGTGCCGCAATATGCGGGTTTTCTTTTTCCTGCGCATGAATCTGGCGGCGCAGGGCAGCAAGGGCGGGGTTGTTGTTTTCGTTTGTCATATTGTCCTTCCTGACGGGTTTTGCTGGCAGTGAAGGTAGCAGCTTCCGCCGGGGCGGGCAATGCCGTCGTGCCAGAGCGAAAAGCGGCAGGAAAGGCCACCGCACCGCCTGCCAGACGTGCAAAACGCCCTGTATTTCCTTACAATGTCGGCCTTTTACAAGCACTCAACCATCACACCATGTCTCCTCCCAATCCGAGCGAAAGCTGGCACT
Organism: Cardiobacterium sp.; assembly: GCF_057314735.1. Lineage (NCBI taxonomy): Bacteria > Pseudomonadati > Pseudomonadota > Gammaproteobacteria > Cardiobacteriales > Cardiobacteriaceae > Cardiobacterium > Cardiobacterium sp. The sequence continues at coordinate 55,619 of NZ_DBHKZK010000039.1, read as the reverse complement.
ATCACCTGCGTCGTGGCGTCTCCGACGTGCTGTACATCATTCTGATCATCCTCGCCTTCTTGCTGCTGCTTGACCTCTTCGGCTACCACAACACCGACCCCGGCTGGAGTACCTCCGGCGGCGCCCAGGATACCCAGCATTTCTTCGGCATTCTCGGCGCTTACGTCGCCGACGCGCTTTTTTCTGCCCTCGGTTACGGCGCCTACCTGCTGCCGGTCGGCCTTGGCGCCATCGGCTGGCAGGGAATGCGGCACACCGAATTTGATACCGAAATGGTCATCTGGAAAAGCCTCGCCCTGCTGATTACCCTGATTTCCCTCTGCGGCGTGCTGTCGCTGCATTTCACCACCCCGATCAACTCGCTTTCTGTCACTGGCGGCGGTATCGTCGGCCAAAAAATTACCATCGAACTGCTGCGCATCTGGCCGGTACAAGTGGCGATGAGCATCTACACCCTGCTGCTTTCCATTGGCATCACCCTGCTGCTGGAAGCCAACTGGTTTCGCGTGCTGGAATGGATCGGGCAACACGGCGTCAATGCCTACTACTGGCTTTGGCGCAAAGTGGATGGCCAGGCGCACCAGCCGCCGGCGAGCGACGGCCCGCGCCGCAGCCGCCTGCGCGACCCGGAAAGCGGGGACGGCGACGACGCACCGGCCGGGAGCGGCCTCGGTGCGGCCTTGCGTGAACGCGCCCTGGCGGCGCTGGACAAATACCGGGCATATCGCGCCGAAAAAGGACGGAACAAGCCGCGTCCACAACGTACCCCAACCTACAACCGCGCGCCCGTGTTGCCACCCGACCGGGAAGAGGGCGAACACCTCGCCTTCCGCGCGCCGCCGCGCCACCAGCCGGGCGAAGAAGCGCCGCCCGTGCGCAGCGAGCCCAACCTGAGCTGGGCGCACTACAAATCGCAAATCGCACCGGAGCCGGAAGAAGTCCCGCCGCCGCCCGCAGACGGCGACGATTACCGCCCGAAAAGCGACTACTTCGCCCGCCGTCAGGAGGCGGGCTTGCCGCTGCAAGGCGAAGACAGCACCTGGCTCACCGCTGCCAACGATGCTGCCAACGACGAAGACCTCGGCGCGGTGGATGAAGACGATTTCGCCGCACTCGACGACAACTACGACGCCCCGGCGGTCAGCGAACCCGTCGCCCCGGCGGAAGAGAGCGGCGACCGCAATGAACCGCAACTGCGCGTCCGCCTCAACAGCGGCGCCGCTGGTGCCGCCGTGGCGGTAGCGGGCAACCGCGCGCCGTTCATCGCCCCCTCGCGCATCGAAAAAACCTACCAGTTGCCCGCACTCGACCTGCTGAACCCCGGCAAGACCGCCGTCGCCAATTACAGCGACGAGGAGCTCGACGAAATGGCGATGCAGGTTGAGCAGGCGCTGAAAAACTACAAACTGAGCGTGCGCGTCGAAAACATCATCGTCGGCCCGGTCGTCACCTGCATCGAACTCTCGCTCGCCCCCGGCATCAAAGTCAGCTCGATTACCAACCTGGAGCGCGACATCGCCCGCCTCCTCTCGGTGCAAAGCGTGCGCGTGGTTGAAGTCATCCCTGGCCGCCCCTTCATCGGTCTCGAAATCCCGAACCGCAAACGCGAAATGGTGCCGCTGCGTGGCGTGCTCGAATCGCCGCAATACCAAAAAGAAAGCTCACCGCTCACCGTCGTCCTCGGCGCCGACATCAGCGGCAAACCGGTCATCGCCAACCTCGGCAAAATGCCGCACCTGCTCGTCGCCGGTACCACCGGCTCCGGCAAATCGGTGGGCATCAACGTCATCCTCGCCAGTATGCTCTACAAGGCCAAACCGGACGAGCTGAAACTCATCCTGGTTGACCCGAAAACCGTCGAACTTGCGATGTACCGCGACATCCCGCACCTGCTCGCGCCGGTCGTCACCGACATGAGCGACGCCGAAAACGCGCTGCGCTGGGCGGTCGCCGAAATGGAACGCCGCTACCAACTGATGGTGGCGCTGAAAGTGCGCAAACTGGACGAATTCAACAAAATCATCCGCGAAGCCGAAGCGCGCGGCGAACACATCCCCGACCCGCTGGTTGACCCCACCCTCTACGTCGGCCTCGCCAATCCCGTGCCGGATTTGAAACCGCTGCCGCACATCGTCATCGTCATCGACGAACTGGCGGACATGATGATGGTCGCGGGCAAAAACGTCGAACAACTCATCGCCCGCATCGCGCAAAAAGCGCGCGCCGCCGGGATTCACATGATACTGGCGACGCAGCGCCCGTCGGTGGACGTCATCACCGGCCTCATCAAATCCAACATCCCGACGCGCATCGCCTTCCAGGTCTCCTCCAAAATCGACTCACGCACCATCCTGAACAGCCAGGGTGCCGAATCGCTGCTTGGCAACGGCGATATGCTCTACCTCGAACCGGGCAGCAGTATGCGTCGCGTCCACGGTGCCTTCATTGACGACAAAGAAGTGGATCGCCTCACCACCTACCTCAAAACCCAGGGCGAACCGCACTACGAAGACATCACCGACCCGGCCGCCGCCACCCCCGGCGGCAACGGCAGCAGTGGCGGTGGCGACGAAGACGGCGAACTCGACCCGCTCTACGACCAGGCCGTACAAGTCGTCATCGAATCCGGCAAAGCCTCCATCTCCGGCCTGCAACGCCACCTCAGCATCGGCTACAACCGTGCCGCGCGCATGGTGGACGTGATGGAGCGCGCCGGACTCGTCTCCCGCCCGGACAACAAAGGCATCCGCAAAGTCCTCACTCCCGGCGGTGGCGGCGAAGAATACTAAGCGGACGCTCCCTCCCTCGCAGGACGCGCAGCGTCCGCAGCGGGGGAGGGCTGGGGAGGGGGTAGCGTCCGTGAAATCACCACTGATGAAAATTGGCGATACCAGCGCGACCCAACCCTTACCGCCCCGTCATCCCCCGCCAAAACCTGCGCAAACCGCGTCCCCGTATAGTCCCGCCCCAAACCAACCCACAAGGAATACCCCATGAAAAAACCCCTGACCGCCGCCCTGCTGGCACTCGCCCTTGCCCTGCCCGCCGCCCACGCTGCGCCTGGCGACAACGCCAAAGAACCCAAAAAACCGGCGGCGACCGCCAAAAAAGACAGCGGTAACAAACCCGCCAAAAAACCGGCAACCAACCCGCCCGCTACCACCAAAGAAAAACCCTTCGCCGCCGCCGTCAAACAACCCGCGACCAAAGCGACCAACGACAAACCCGCCGCCGACAAGCCCACCCGCGAACGCCCCTTCGGCGCTGCCACCCGCACCGCTCCGGCAGCGGCTGCAACCACCGCCGCTGCCACCGCGCCCGAACCCCAACAACCCGCCGCGCCTGCCGCCAACGACGCGAACGCGCTGGAATCCTTCATGCGCGGCACCAAAGACCTGCAAGCCAGCTTCACCCAAACCGTATACAACAAACGCGGCCAGGAAACGAGCTCAGGCCAAATGTGGGTCGCCAAACCGGGCAAATTCTACTGGGACTACCAGCGCCCGAACCCGCAAAAAATCATCAGCAACGGCAAAAAGGTTTACCACTACGACATCGACCTCGAACAAATCAGCGTGCGCGACCGCAGCGAACTCGTTGGCGACGTCGCCGTCGAACTCCTGAACGGCGATGACAACATCTCGCGCAACTTCCAGACCAACCGCACCGTGAAAAACCTCGTTCCAGCGCGCCTGCAAAAATACGCGGCAAACGGCGTCGCCTACCGCCTCAAACCGAAAAAACACCAGGAAGAATACGACAGCCTCTGGATCGTGCTGGACGGCAACACCATCAGCGCGGTGATGATCGACGGTGGCAGCAGCCAAACCGTCCTCACCTTCAGCAACATGAAACGCAACGCCGGCATCCCCGCCAAACAATTTGAATTTACCCCGCCGCCCGGCGTGGACATCGTCGGCAAATAACCCGCCGCCTGCCCCCTTCACCGCAGACTAAACGTAGGGTGGGCTTGACCCACCATCACGAACCATTTGGCTTTCACGGTGGGGCAAGCCCCACCCTACAGCCAAAACAAATGGCGCAGCCATTCTCCCTCCCCCGTAGGGCGAAGCCCGCAGCGGGCGGTTCCGTGCGTAGGGTGTGTGGCGGCGTAGCCGACACGCACGCGGACATTTGACATCGGCAAACGCGTGCGTGCCTGTGGCTCACACCCTACAAACTAATGGTGTAGCTCACAAAATCGTCGCCACGCAACCACATTGGCTTGGGCGTGTTTACGGCTGAATGGTAAATAGGCCTTAACCAAACCTGCTAATGAAATCATCATGTTATGACCCATTGTAAACAGCATCTAGTCCGCATACCGCAATTTCATTAAGCGCAAAACCCGTTTACATACACCTTCCCCGCTACCCTGTATGTAAACCTGTTCCCCGTGGAGTAACGTAGGGTGGGTCTTGACCCACCACCACGAAACATCTAGCTTTCACGGTGGGGCAAGCCCCACCCTACCGAATCAAAAGCACTTCACTGTCAAAGCAAACCATCAACCGCCCATTTACATACACCTTCCCCGCTATCCTGTATGTAAACCCAATCCAAACCCCAAACAGAGATACACCCCTATGAGCGGCCAACCCTCGCTCTTTAACCGCAGCAACGATGCCCCGCTCGCCGACCGCCTGCGCCCCAAAACACTGGCCGACTACATCGGCCAGCGCCACATCCTCGGCGACGGAATGCCGCTCGCGGTCGCCATCGCCCAAAAACAGCCCTACTCCATGCTCCTTTGGGGGCCGCCCGGTTGCGGCAAAACTACTCTTGCGCTGCTCTTGGCCGACGCCTTCGACACGCGCTACATCCGCCTCTCCGCCGTCTTCTCCGGCGTCAAGGAAGTGCGCGAAGCCGTCGCCCAGGCACAACAAGAGCGCGCCGTTGGCCGCAAAACCATCCTCTTCATCGACGAAATCCACCGCTTCAACAAGGCACAGCAGGACGCCTTCCTCCCCTACGTCGAAGACGGCACCCTCATCCTCATCGGCGCCACTACCGAAAACCCCGCCTTCAACCTCAACAACGCCCTGCTCTCGCGCCTGCGCGTTTACCACCTGCAACCGCTCAGCGAAGCAGAACTGGCCGAAAAACTGCAGCGCGGCCTTGCCGCGCTCAACCTTGAAGCGGATGCGCACATTATCAGCACCCTCGCCTACCAGGCGGGCGGCGACGCGCGCAAAGCCATCGGCTGGCTGGAAGAATGGGCGCTGTTGCGCCGCCAGGGCATCGACAGCGACGCGGCGCTGGCGCAGGCACTCGCTGACCAGCCGAAAGCGCTGGACAAACAGGGCGATTGGTTCTACGAACTCCTCTCAGCCTTCCACAAATCGCTGCGCGGCTCCAACCCGGACGGCGCGATGTACTGGTTCGCGCGGATGATTGACGGCGGCGCCGACCCGCTCACCATCGCGCGGCGGATGCTCTGCGTCGCCAGCGAAGATATCGGCAACGCCGACCCGAACGCGCTCAACCTTGCGCTGAACGCCTACCAAGCCTATGAACGCCTCGGCGCGCCCGAAGGCTACCTGGCACTCGCGCAGACCATCACCTATTTGGCGCTGGCACCGAAAAGCAACGCCAGCTACAAGGCGATGAAAGCCGCCTTCCAATACGTGCGCGACAACCCGTCGCATCCGGTGCCGCTGCATCTGCGCAACGCGCCAACCGCCGTCCACAAAAACGAAGGCTACGGCGCGGGCTACCGCTACGCTCATGACGAACCGCAAGCCTACGCCGCCGGACAAAGCTACCTGCCCGCCGAAATGCACGGCATCCGCTTCTACCACCCGAACCGCCGTGGCCTTGAAATCAAACTGGCGGACAAACTCGAACAGCTGCAAGCGCTGGACGAACAGGCGACATCCCCGCCCAAACCATCACCGTAGCTCTGTAGGGTGGGCTTGCCCCACCGTAAAAATCCCGGTGGTGTCCTGAAATGTATGCTGACAATCAGCAAAGCGGCAAAAACCAGCGTTGCCAATATTTCGCCGGTTCGCCCTTCCCTCGCAGAGTGTGTGCCGCAGGCACGCACGCGTTTGCCGATGTCAAATTCCCGCGTGCGTGTCGGCTGCGCCGCCACACACCCTACGCACGGAATCCGCCATAAGGTGCGCCTCGGCGCACCATCCGGGTGATGGCGACGATTTTGCGGCTATAGCCATCCACCGAAAGTTTCAGACAAGGCGCGTCGCCGAAGGCAGTACGCGGTTGTACGGCGAGGCGACGCAACACAGTATGAGGCTTTCGGTGGATGGCTATACAACGACGCGCCTTGTACAGAACTTTGTAAGTATCGCTATAAACAGCCCTAATAAAAAACGGCCACTTGCGTGGCCGTTTTGATGCTCAAGCGGGGAATGCTTACGGCGTGGGGTTGTTGTTGCCGTAATTGTTGTTGCCGTCATCACCTTGGAAGGTGTTGCCGCCATCGCCCTTGCTCGCGCCAAAGACGCCGCCCCAGTCGTTCTGGCCGTAGGCATCGCCGTATTTTTGCGGGTCTTGTACGGAGTTGAAGGAGCCGCCCATTTCTTCCGCTTTTTCGCCGAAGAAGGATGCCTTGAAGGTGGCGCAGTCATCACCGGCGACGTAGGTGCGGTCAGCAGTACCGACCACGGTGTTGCCAACGATATTGCCCTGGAAGCGGACGAGGTTGTCGCGGGTGGTGGTCGCCTTGGTCGGGTCGAGCAGCCATTCGTTATAGACGTCGCCGAGGACGCGCTTCTTGCCGAAATCCACGCGGGCTTCGACGAAGTTGCCCAGGCCCAGGCCGTTGGTCGCGCCGGCAAAGGCGTTCGGCAGGTTGCGTTTGCCGGCATTGTGGAAGTCGTTGTCAATGCCGTACATCAGCGCGTGTCCCTGATACACCGCTTTCTGATCGCTCGGCAATGCCGCCATCTGTTCGATGGTGGTGGCATTGGTACCACGGTAGAAGTAATCATCGACGGAATCGTCGGCGTTTTTCGCCTTGAACGGGTTGCGGATGAAGTTGTCGGCGTAGCCTTTGGTGCCTTCATCAACATCCAGTTGGGTGGAAACGCGGCCATACTGGACGTATTTCAGCGTCGTCGGGATGGCGCCGATGCTGTATTGGGTTGCTTTGGTACCGGGGGTTCCGAGGTAAGTAGTCTTGTCCCAAGCGGTATTTTCTACTTCGGCAACGAAAGAGCGGGCGCCCTTGAAGCTGTTCATGGCAACCGGATGGATACCCTTGTTTTTCTCGCCGGTTCCGGCATAGGCGAGGTGATAACGACCGAAGATACGGGTAGTCGTATTGTGGTGGTCTTCCCATTTCTTCTCTTCTTTGTTGTAGGTCAGCTCCTGCCCCAAGGTAGAGAAACCACCGCCGACACGGATCAGACCGTTGGTAGCGGCATTGCCGTTTTCTTTGGCCAGTTCGGTAACGCCATTATTGGTCGTGCTGGTAGTAACCGCTGTTGTAATGTCATCGGTTTCTGTTTTGCCACGAGAAACGGAGTTCTCGAAAGCGGTTTCCGGCGCAGACCACCACACCAGCCCCTTGCCGTAGCGGGCACTGTTGTATCTGCCGTCATAAACTGTACCCGTATGGGCAGCCCGGGCAGAAATTGTATATTTACCAAAATCGATAGTGGAATTTTCATCCGCCGGTGGGGTAAAACCGCGATAGGTATAGACGTCTTTGCCATTAATATCCTTGCCGGTGTGTTTAATACCGGTATAAACATAAGGATCGGCAGGTGTACCAGTTCCGGTTCTGCCTTTTTCTTGCCATTTCAGCGGGTCGATAATTGCGGTTAACCCCCCATCACGCTGGGTCATGTCAAGCTCATGTCTTCCGACGTTATCGGTTGTTAAGCCAGCATTGTTCTCATCTGGCTTCAAATCAAGACGATTTTTAATAGTCGTATAGTGATAGCCATTGGAGAGAACACGTTCCCCTTTACCATTGACGTCACCATAGGAAATTACATAGGGAGTTGTGTTGTAGGTGGGATGCTGTGTTACCTGATTTTTTCCGTGTTCATTAGGGTTAGGTGTATTAAGCGGTCCCCACCACATCGTATCGTTGATGACCCGGTTAATCTTGTTCTTGTCATCCACGTTGTTGGCTTCATCGGCGTGCAAGGCATCGGTGTTGTCCACGTTGCGCTTGTACATTCCTGCCAGCACGTCCACGTTGGCGAAGTTTTCCTGTTGCAGGCTGTTATCGTTGGTGACGGAGTCCGGAATCGGGGTGCCGTCTGCCTTGAGCGGCATCGGGTTGTCGCTGCCGGCAAATTGTGCCTTGACCGGGGTGCCGTCGGCGCGGGTGATTTCTTGGCGGGCAAGGACGATGTTGGTCAGCTGCGGGTTTTGTTCGTCGAGGCTGGTGCCGAGCAGCGGCGAGGCGGAGGCGCGCTTGGTCGGGTTCAGGGTGCGGTCGTATTTGGAGCCGTCGCGGCGGATGTAGTTCAGGGTGCCGACGGTGTTTTGTTTGGTCAGGTCTTTGTCATCTACGACCTGGGTGCCGGTCGGGTCAACGGTTTGCTGGCTGCTGGGGGCTTCCGGCTGTTTGGGTTGTTCCGGCTGTTGGGGCTGGCTGGGGGTAGAGGGCTTGGGCGGGTCAGCGGGCTTGTTGCTGTTGTTGTCATCGCTGCCACCGCAGGCAGCAACGCCAACGGCCACCATGATTGCCAATGAGAGGTTGGTTAGTTTCATTTTTGGATCTCCGTTTGTGTTGAAGACTGATAAGGATATAGCCACTGGCTACAGCCGCATGACTGGTTGGCATCTTAATGTAATGTTTGTGCTTTGCAAGTTTTCACACCGGGTTGTACACACACCACACGCTGCGGGCGGGCCGTGTCGGATGTGATGTTTTGTTTTTCAGGGGATTTTTGGGGATATGCCAGGGGATGGTAGCGGTGTGCATTTGGTAATGATGTGTCATTCAGACAACAGACGGACGGAAGCTGCTCCGCACCGGGGAGATGCGTCTAGTCCTGGCCGTTATAGCGAGGTTGCGCATTTGCAGTATGTCCTCGCACACCTGTTACCCATGTGTCCGGTCTATACACGCTCCCCCACGGGGGAGGGGAAATCGGCGGTTTACATACAGGGTAGCGGGGAAGGTGTATGTAAATGGCTAATGGCTTCAGGCGTTCAGATATTTCTCGCGCGAAGCTGTCCAGCGTGCGAGCAGTATCTCGCAGAAGTCGGGATGCCGTTCGCGCAGTTCGCGGGTGAGGCGTTCGGTTTCGCCCAACAAATCACCGTCGCGCGGCAGGCGGGCGACGCGGAAGGTGGCGTCGCCGGTTTGTCTTGTGCCGAGCAGTTCGCCCGCGCCACGGATGGCAAGGTCTTCTTCGGCGATGCGGAAGCCGTCGGTGGTTTCGCGCATGATGCGCAGGCGGCGTTGGGCGGTTTCGCCCGGCGGCGGCTGGTACATCAGCAGGCAGTACGATTGTGCGCTGCCCCGGCCGACGCGGCCGCGCAGTTGGTGCAGTTGCGCGAGGCCGAAGCGTTCGGCGTTTTCGATAATCATCAGGGTGGCGTTGGCGACATCGACGCCGACTTCGATGACGGTGGTGGCGACAAGCAGTTGCGCTTCGCCCGCAACAAAGGCGTTCATCGTCGCCTGCCGCTGGTCGTTCGTCATGCGGCCATGCAGCAGGGCAACGCGGATGTCCGGCAGCATGGCTTGCAGTTGCGCCGCCGTCGCTTCGGCGTTTTCGCATTCGAGGGTGTCGGATTCTTCGATGAGCGGGCAGACCCAGTAGGCTTGCCGCCCGGCGCGGCAGTTTTCGCCGACGCGGGCGATGACGGCGTCGCGCTTCTGATTGGAGACGACGCTGGTTTGTATCGGCTGGCGCCCGGCGGGCAGGGCGTCGATGATGGAGCAATCCAGCTCGCCGTAGTGGCTCATGGCGAGGGTGCGCGGGATGGGGGTGGCGGTGAGGACAAGTTGATGCACGCTCGCGCCGGGCGCGGTTTTGTCTTGCAGTTGCAGGCGCTGGTGTACGCCGAAGCGGTGCTGTTCGTCGATGACGACAAGGGCGAGGCGGGCGTAGCGGACTTGTTCTTGAAAGACGGCGTGCGTGCCGATGATGAGGTCGGCGCTGCCGTCGGCAATTGCTTGCAGGCAGGCGCGTTTGTCGGCGGCGGGCATTTTGCTGGTCAGCGTTTCCACGCGCACCGGGAGGTCGCCGAGCAAGCGGCGGATGTTGGCGGCGTGCTGCTCGGCGAGCAGCTCGGTCGGCACCATGAACACCGCCTGTTGTCCGGCGGCGATGGCTTGCAGACAGGCGGACAGCGCTACCACGGTTTTGCCGCTGCCAACGTCGCCCTGCACCAGGCGCAGCATCGGCGTCGTTTGTGCGAGGTCGGCGGCGATCTCGGCGCAGACGCGGCTTTGCGCGGCGGTGAGCGTATAAGGTAAGGCGGCGCGGAATTGTTGTAACAGCGGCGGTTCGGCGGGTAGTGCAGTGGCGCGCTGTTCGCGCAGGCGCTGGCGCGCGTTCTGGATGGAAAGTTGGTGCGCGACCAGTTCTTCGATGATGAGGCGGCGTCGCGCCGGATGATCGCGCGCGAGCAATGCGTCCAGCGCGGTGGATTCGTCCGGCTGGTGTAACGCGGTCAGCGCGGCGGGCAGCGGCCAGTATCCTGCTTCGGTGAGCGGGTCTTGTGCGGGCAGTTGCGGCAGAACCAGCGCCAGCGCGCGCCACATCAGTTCGTGCCAGCGCGCCTGCCCCAAGCCTTTGACGGTGGGGTAAACGGGGTAGAGTTGCGCGGAAAGGTGCGGCGTTTCGCCGTCGGCCAGCCATTGCACTTCGGGGTGGTGGATTTGGTAGCCCTGCACTGTCCACACCGCCTTGCCGTAAAAGAGGCCGCGCCGGCCGGGGGCGAAGGCTTTTTGCTGGCTGGGGTAGAAGTTGAAGTAAACGAGCTTGCAGTAGTCGCCCGCCGCGTCGCGCAGGGTGACGAGCAGCATCCGCTTGCGCCGCTGGACGAGGTCGGCGTGCAGCACTTCGCCGTGGACTTGCACGGTGGCGCCGTCGCGCAGCGCGGCGATGGGGGTGATGTGCGAGCGGTCTTCGTAGCGCAGCGGCAGGTGGGTGAGGAGATCGCGCAGGGTTTCGACGCCGCTGCGGGCGAAGAGCGTGAGGGTTTTTTCGCCGTGGGCGGCGAGATTGGTCAGGGGCTGGTTGAAGGGCATGGGTGCGGGGTTTGGCCGGAAAGGGCGTTATTGTGCAACAGCACGCGGCGGGCTGCATCTTTGCGCTTCAGCGGCGGGGCGACGGGTTGCGGCTCTATAAATGCGTTCGGCAATCGTAGCGTGTGTGGTGGCGCAACGCCGTACAGGGCTTTGCAAGGACGGTTACAGGCGCACCGCGGGCAGGTCGCGGCGCGTGCTGAGGTTGGGGCTGTGCAGGCGGATGTGTGCGGCGATTTGCCGGGTGACGGCGTCGCAATCGTCGCTGTTGGCCGGGTAACTGGTGTCAATGCGGCGGTGGCGCAGGTAGCGTGCGTTGGCGTGGGGCTGCCAGTAGAGGTTCAGCGCGCGGCGCGGTTTGTCGTCGCTGCTGTGCCAGCGGTCTTCTTCCACGGCGCGGATGCCCGCCCAGGGGATGTGCGTCGTGCCGTGGTGGATGCCGTCGCGCGCGAGGATGAGGTCGGGCAGCGGCGGGCGCTGTGGTTGGCGCAGCCAGTAGTTGCTGATGGCGAGAAAGGCGGCGCAGAAGGCGAGGAGTATCAGCACGGTGGTGACGAGGATGGTCGCCGGGACGCCGAGCTGTTGCAGGAGTTGATCCAGTCGCAGCGCGCTCCAGGCGATGACGGCGACGACCGGGGTGCCAAATGGCACGAGGAGGGCAGAGTAGTCTTCCAGGCTGGCGCCGGGGGCGCGGCTGAATGTCCAGCGGCGCTCAATGCCGTCCGGCACGCGCGCGGGCGGCCAGGCGGTGGCGGGCGGCAGGTGGCCGCGCAGGCGTTGGGCGATGGCATCCGCGCTGCCGGGGCGGGTTTTGCCGCTGGCGTCGCGGTAGCGGGCGTGTTGCAGGTTGAGCGCGGCGTGGCGCAGGCGGCGCTCTTGCCAGACGAGGTGCAGGGTGTCGCCGTCTGTCCAAACGTCAAGCAGGCGGGCAAGCGGCAGTTGCAGCGTTTGCCAGGCTTCGGCGTCGCGATGGCGGATGGTGAGGACGCGGCTGTCCAGTTGCAGGGTTTCGGGGCGGAGGAGGTAGCGCGCGCGGCGCAGGGCGCGCCAGAGGGCGATGAGGATGACGCCGCCTGCAAGGACGAGGTTGCTGAGGTAGTACGCCCATTTCATGCTGTGGAAGCTGAAGGCAAAGTGGAGGTAGCACGCGGCGGCAAGCGCGGTTGCGAGTGCGGCGAGGAAGCGGGGGATGTGACGGGGGAAGGTGAGGGTCATGTGGGGGAAGGTTCCAAAATACGGCTGTCTTGTAGAAGCGGTTTGGTGGTGTCCTGAAAGGTATGCTGTTTCAGAGGGTGTCTGAATTGCATTGGCGGTAAAGTTACGGACGCTACCCCCTCCCCAACCCTCCCCCGCTGCGGGCTTCGCCCTGCAGGGGAGGGGGCGGATCGGCAGGCGTTTCGGCAACGGTTGTTGCGATGCAGCCCGATATTTTTGCGGTCAGCCATGAATGGCCGACTTGCGCGGGCTATTTGTTGGGCATCGGCGGGAAATCTGGCCAGGCGCTGTTTGCAATTCGGCGGATAAGCCCCTCTACCCTCTGGGACTGGGACAGCTCGCGCAGCGACAAGCATTGCTTGCGAAGCAAGAGAGAGGGGTTGGGGTGAGGGCGGCAAACAATTGAAAAATTGGAATTTCGGCTCATCAATCATATCGCTCACCCCCTCCCCAGCCCTCCCCCGGGCCCCACGCAAAATGCGTCCGCATTTTGCGTGGGTACCCGCCCGCTGCGGGCTTCGCCCTGCAGGGGAGGGGGCGAACCGGCGGAATATTGGCAACAGCTGATGTTTGCTGCTCTGCTGGTTGTCAGCATACGTTTCGGGACACCCCAGGGGATTCAAATGGTAAACAGCCCCGGTGTCTTGTCGTGGGTTTTGGATGTGTTCGCTGCGCGGTTACGGGGTTATTTTCGGCACGAACAGCATGGTGTAGGCGACGACGACGATAACGCCGACCAGCGCCGGGACGGCGTTGCGTTTGACCAGCAGCAGCGGCGAGATTTTGCCCGCGCCGGAGACGGCGACGATGACGCCGGAGATGGGCGACACAACCCGGCCGATGTTCGAGACTTGCATCATCGGCGCGATGAGGTAGGCGGGGTTGATGCCCATTTGTGCGGCGAGTTTGGGGGCGAGTTCGACGAAGGCGAAGAAGGCGGCGTTGCCGGAGCCGGCGGCGATGGCAACGACGAGGGTGATGACGACCAGCGCCAGCATGATGATGGTGGCGGCGCTGTCGCCCTGGATGGCGCCGAGCAGTGCCTTGACGAAGCCGATGGTTTCGAGGCCGTGGGCGAAGATGCCGGCGGCGACGAGGAGGACGACAACGCTGGAGAAGCCTTCGGCCATGCCGCGGTAGCAGATTTCGAGGCCGTCATAGACTTTGCGCGCGTCCATGCTGCGCAGGTATTCGATCAGCGCGGAGATGAGGATGGTGAGGACGACCAGGCCGCCCAGTTCGATTTCCGGCAGGATGTTGCCGTTGTAGAGGAAGAGTCCGGCGATGGGGAGGAAGGGCAGGATGAAGTAGTACACCGGCGCGTCGGTTTTGAGCGCGGTGGCTTCGGCGGTTTCGAGGGCGTCATGCGTGTTTTGGCCGAGGCCTTCGCGGCGGTCGCAGTAGCGTTGCCAGTAGTAGTGGGCGATGGCGACGCAGATGAGGGCGACGATGGACATCGGGATGATGATTTCAAAGCTGAAGTGGACGAAGTCGGCCTCGGCTTTTTCGGCGGCAAGGATGAGGTCGGCGGCGGTCGGCGAGAGGTTCACCAGGGTGGTGCTGGAGCAGATGGCGGCGGCGGAGGGGGCGCTGATGCCAAGGCGCACCATGATGGGAAAGAGGGTCGCCATGAGGAAGACGCCGAGGGCGGTGGCGGAGTTGATGGCGAGCGACATCAGCGCACCGAGGAGGAAGCCGCCGGCAAGGAGGATGTAGGGCGAGCGGATGTGGCGCAGCGGTTTGTAGAGGACGCGGATGACGACGTCGTTCGCGCCGATGTGGCTCATGTAGGCGGAGAAGCCGATGAGGATCATGATGATCATGCCGAGGCCGCCGCCCCGGTTTTCAAAGAGGCCGTAGATGTGGTTGGTGAGGTCGGCCACGGGGTCGCCGCCGGGGGTTTTGGTGATGTCCTGGCCGAGGGCGTAGGCGAGGATCATCAGGGTGATGCCGATGCTGAACAGGATGCCCTTGGCGTTGTAGCCGCGGATGATGAGGATGCCCGCGCCAGTGAGGGCGAGGACGCCGAGGAGGATGCTGAGGTATGCGGGGTTCATGGTTGTTGTCCTGGCTGGTATCGCGATATGTGGGTGGCAGATGGCATTCGCGCAGGGCAAGCCCTGCGCGAGTGTGTGCGATGTGGTGCGGTTTACAGCGCCATCACGCCTTCGATTTCGATTTGGGCGTCGCGGGGCAGGGCGCGTACGGCTATCGCCGCGCGTGCCGGGAAGGGCGCGGTGAAGTAGCGTTTCATCACTTCGTTTACTTCGGCGAAGCGCTCCATGTCGGTGAGGAAGATGTTGAGTTTGACGATGTTGCTGAAATCGCCCCCGGCGGCCTGGCAGACGGCGAGCAAGTTGGTGAAGACGCGCTCAACCTGGACGTCGAAGTGGTGTTCGAGTTCGCCGGTGGCCGGGTTTATCGGGATTTGCCCGGAGAGGAAGACGAGGTTGCCGGTGCGTACGGCTTGTGAGTACGGGCCGATGGCAGCCGGTGCCTTGTCAGTGTGGATGATTTGTTTGGTCATGGATTTTGGCTCCTTTCTACCCGGCGGATTTCGATGGTGTCTTCCAGCAGGCGCAAATGCCGGGTGATTTGCGTCAGGTGCTCGCGGTCGCGTACTTCAATCCACACGGTGAGGATGCGCCGGTGGGTGTCGTGCGCGGCCGGGTTCATCTGGAAGTCGGTGATGTTGGCGTCGGCGTCGGCGATGGCGCTGGAGACGTCGGCGAGCAGGCGCGGGTGTTCGTAGGCTTCGATTTCGATGGCGGCAGGGAAGAGGCCTTTGCGCTCTGCCGCCCAGGTGGCGCTGATCCATTCTTCGCCGCCAACGATGCCGCGCATCGGGCATTCGCGGCGGTGGATGTGGATGCCGATGCCCGGCACAATTTGGCCGATGATGGGCTCTTGCGGCAGCGGGTGGCAGCATTCGGCGAGGGTGATGCCGCTTTCAAAGGCGCTGTGCACTTCGAGCTGGCGGGTGTTGGTGCTGTCGTCGGCCATCGCCGGGGCAGCCGGGTCGCCGTTTTCAATCAGCGCGCTGGCAACGAGTGCCGGTTGTTGCAGTCCCTGACCGATTTGGGTGAGCAGGGTGTTGCGGTCGGTGCCGCTTTGTTCGAGGTAGTGTTGCCAGCGGGCGTCGTCGATGTGGTCGATGTTGTGGCCGAGGCGGCGCAGGGCGTTGCCGAGCAGGCGCTGGCCGAGGGTACGCGCGTCTTTGCGCGCCAGCTCTTTGAGGTATTTGTTGATGGCTTCGCGGGCGCGGCGGGAGACGACGAACTGGAGCCAGCCCGCGTGTGGCCGGGCATCGGGGCTGGTGTGGATTTCGACGGTCTGCGCCATTTCCAGCGGTTTGTAGATGGGGTAAGGCTTGCCGTTGACGGTGGCACCGATGCAGTGGTTACCGATTTTGGTGTGGATGGCGTAGGCAAAATCCACCGGGGTGGCGTGGCGCGGCAGGTCGATGACTTCGCCCTGCGGGGTGTAAACGGAGATGTCGTTGGAGACGAGCTCTTTTTTGATGGTGTCGTAGAACTGGAGCGGGTCGTCGGTGAGGTTCTGGATTTCTTTGAGGCGCGACAGCCATTCGCGCATATTTTTTTCGGCTTCGATGCTGTGCGCTTCGATTTGCACGGCGCGCTGTTTGGCGTATTGGTGCCAGACGGAGATGATGCCCGCCTCTGCCAGGGTGTGCATGTCGCGCGTGCGGATTTGTACGTTGAGCATGATGCCGTCCGGCATGAGGACGCTGGTGTGTAGCGAGCGGTAGCCGTTGCTTTTGGGTGCTGCGATGTAGTCTTCAAATTTGCCGTGTACCGGGCGGTAGAGGCCGTGCAGGCTGCCGAGGATGCGGTAGCAGTTGTCTTCGTTGTCGGTGATGATGCGGATGGGGACGGTGCGGATGGCTTCGCGGAAGCTTTGTTTGCGCCCCATGCGTTCGTACACGCCCCAGAGGTGGCGCTGGCGCTTGTTGATGGAGGCCTTGACGCCGAGCGCTTGCAGGCGCGGTTGCAGCGCGCCCTTGACGCGGTCGAGGGTTTCGTTGCGGGCGAAGTGTTCGAGGTAGCGTTTGCGCAGCACGGCGTGCCGCCACGGGTGCAGGTAGGAAAAAGCGAGGTCTTGCAGCTGGATGCTGAAGTAGTAGAGGCCGAGGCGGCTCGCTATCGGCGCGTACACTTCCATCGTTTCCTTGGCGATGCGGTACTGCTTGTCGCGCCGCATCACGCCGAGGGTTTGCATATTGTGCAGGCGGTCGGCCAGCTTGATGATGAGGACGCGCGGGTCGTCCGAGGTGGCGAGGAACATTTTGCGGAAGCTGTCGGCGACGGCAGCTTGCGGCGCGGTTTTTTTCAGGCGGTCGAGTTTGCTGACGCCATCGACGAGGCGGGTGACTTCTTCGCCAAATTCCGCCGCCATGTCGGTTTTTTTGACGATGGTGTCTTCGAGGACGTCGTGCAAAAGCCCCGCCTGCAACACCGGCAGGTCAAAGCGCTGGCGGGCGAGGATGCGGCAGACGGCGATGGGGTGGATGAAGTAGGGTTCGCCGCTCTGGCGTTTTTGCCCCTCATGGGCTGCGGCGCCATAGACGGCACAGCGCAGCATTTTTTCCATGTCTTCGGGGTCGAGGTATTTTTTCAGTTCGGCGGCGAGGTCGTCATACGCCGCTTGCAGGGTTTGGGCGCCGCTGAATACGGCGAACGGTTGGTATTCGAGGGCAAGCGGCGCAGGGTTCATGGCTATTCCGTGGTGGTGTCTTCGGGATGGTCTTCGGCTTCGTCAATGTCATCGCTGTCATCGGTTTCATCGTCAAGGTCAATGTCATTTTCGGCATCGCCATCGCCTTCGGCAGCGGGGATTTCTTCGGCAACGGGCGGGACAGGGACGGGCTTGTGGCCGCGCAGCAGGGCGTCGATGGTGGTTTTGTCTTCGGCGATTTCGCGCAGGGCGATGACCGTGACCTTGTCGCCTTCTGCGGGAACAAGGGCCTGGTGGCCGTCGGCAATTTGTCGCGCGCGGCGGGAGGCGGCGAGTACGAGGCGGAAGCGGTTGTTTTCGTCTTTGAGGCAGTCTTCGATGGTGACGCGGGCCATGGGTTCTCCGTGTGTGTGCTGGTATGGGGAAAGGGCTGCATTTTAGCAAAGTTGCCGCGCTCTGGCGGGGTGCAGTGGCGCGGCAACGGTTGGTTTTTTTTGCAGGCGAGGGCCGCGGTTTACATACAAGGTAGCGGGGGTGATGTATGTATTTTTACGCGTAGTTAGCGGATATACATCGCGTCCTTGTCGAGCTGGCGGCGCGCGCTGCATTGTCCGTACACGGTCTGGTCGCCGTGGCTGAGGCGGAAGGAACGGCCACCGTCGTTGCTCGTCCAGCGGTATACGCCGTCGTCAAAGTCGTATGCGCTGCGGCGCGGCAGCACGCGCTTGCCTTCTTTGAGTTTGGGGGTGGCGCTGTATTCGCCGCCCATGTTGGCGTAGTTGATTTGGAGTTCGGCGCCGCTGTCGCAGTAGTACGCCCAGAAGATGTCATCCCCGGCGGGCAGTTCGGGGACGCCGGTGAGGAAGGCGGTTTGGCTGGTGCAGGCGGCGAGGAGCAGGGTGGCGAGGGCAGGGAGTTTGTGCATGGGGTGTCCTTGTTTATGGTGTGAATCAGGCTTCTGCCCGCGCCGGGGCTTTTTTGTCGCGGGCGGTTTTGGGCAAGGGCTTTTTCCCCGTTTTTTTGGCGGGTGCTACCAGTTCGGCGGGTTCATGCACCGCTTCGGCGGCGGCGCCGTTGGTGGTTGCTTCCGTAGCGGCTTCAGTTTTGCCGGGGGCGGCGGGTGTGAGCGAGACTTGTACGCCCAGCGCAGTCAGCAGTTTGTGCAGGGTGGCAAAAGGCATCGGCGCATCAGCCTCGAGCAGGTCATAGAGTTCGTTGCGCGGGATGCCTGCCGCGTTTGCCAGTGCGGTCATGCCGCGTGCCTTGGCGGAGGTTTCGATGGCGTGGGCAAGCAGGCTGTAGTCGTTGTCGGCGATGGACTCTTGCAGCGCAACTTGCAGGTAAACGGCGATGTCTTCGTCGTCCTTAAAGTAGTAGGTGGGGTCGTAGGGGACAATTTTGGTCTTGGTCATGGAAACAGCTCCTTTTTGATTTTTTGCGCGGCGGCGATGTCGGCTTTCTGGCTGCTTTTGTCGCCACCAAGCAGCAGGAAGATGATTTGTCTATCGCGCACGGTGTAATAGAGTCGGTAGCCCGCGCCAATGTGTACACGCATTTCGCTGGTGCCGTGTCCCACGCTTTTATGGTCGCCCAATTGCCTTCTTTTGCCCGGCGCATCCGCAGTTCGATACCGGCCCTGGCCTGCCGGTCTTTCAGGTTTGCCAACCAGCTGCGGTAGGTGTTTGTGGTTTTAAGGGTATAAGCTGTCATGAGGCGATAAAGCCGTCTTCGCTGAGGCGGATGTCGCCCGCTTCAATGGCGCGCAACCAGTGAATCGTGGATTCAAAGCCGCCGAGCGGGTAGAAGTGCAGTTGGCGCAGGGCGCTGTCCGGGTGGTTGCGGCGGTAGGCGGCGAGGTCGCACAGCAGTTTGTCCGGGGTGCTGAGGCGCATCAGTTTGCGGATGTTGCGCGCGTTTTTCCAGAGGAAGCTCATCGAGGAACCGATGCCGCAGGCCTGCGCGTGGCGGATGAGCGATTGCAGGCTGGCGACGCCGGGGATGCCAATGTGTACCGGCAGGGTGATTTGCCGCGCCTGTAATTGTTCCAGCCAGGCGGCAATCGGTGGCATTTCAAAGCAGAACTGGGTGATGAAGGCGTAATCCGCCGGGTAGGTCAGGGCGTAGCCCTGTTTTTGCGCCTCCGCCGCTTCCTGTTCGGCACGGGGAATGTCCGCCGCGCCTTCGGGATGACCGGCAAAGCCGATGTGGGCGAAGGGGTAGTCTTGCAGCAGCCCGGTTTTGAGCATGCTCATCACGCTGTCGTAGGGGCCTTGCGGCTGCGGTGCCGCACCGGCGAGCAGCAGGATGCGATCGATGCCGAGCGCGCGCACGCGGTCGAGCGTTTGCCGCAGTTCGGCTTCGCTGCGGTAGTTGCGCAGCACGATGTGCGGCACGGCTTGCATTTGTTGGCTTTGCAGCTGTTCGCAGGCGGCGAGGGTGTCGCCGATGTCGCTGCCGCGCAGGTGCGGCACATAGACTTGGGTACCCGCCGCCAGCCACGGGCGGAAGTCGCCGATTTTTTGCGCCGCTTTCGGCGTGATTTCGATGCTGTAGCCGCGAATGAGCGCTTGCAGGTCTTCGATACGGACGGTCATGGCGCGAGTCTCTCTATCGTCCAGCCGTCGCCGCTCTTGCGGTAGAGGAAGCGGTCGTGCAGGCGGTTCGGCTGGCCTTGCCAGAATTCGATTGCCTGCGGGCGGATGCGGTAGCCGCCCCAGAAGTCGGGCAGCGGGATGTGGCCGTCGGCGAATTTGGCCTTCATCCGCTCCCATTGTTGCAGCAGCAGTTGGCGTGAGCTGATGACTTTGCTCTGCGTCGAGCACCACGCGCCGAGCTGGCTGCCTTTCGGGCGCGAGAGGAAGTATTTGAGCGTTTGTTCGCGCGAGACTTTTTCCACTTCGCCTTCGATTTTGATTTGCCGCTGCAAGGCAAACCAGGGGAAGTGCATCGAGACTTTGGGATTGCCCGCGATTTCTTGCGCCTTGCGGCTGTCGTAGTTGGTGTAGAAGACGAAGCCGTCGCGGTCGAAGTATTTGAGCAGTACCGCGCGCTGCGAGGGTAGGCCGTCGGCGGCGACGGTGGAGAGAACGAAGCCGTTCGGCTCGGCGATTTTCGCGGCGAGGGTTTCGTTAAACCAGCGCTCAAATTGCGCAATCGGGTCGTCGAGCAGGTCTTCGCGTTCGAGCGGCGGGTGGGCGTCGAAATCGTGACGGATGTTGCCGATGTCCATCAGTGTTCCTCCGCTTTCAGCCGGGTGAAGACGTGGTCGGCGGCGCGCAGGGTGTCGTCCAGCACCGCCGCGTTGTGCTGGCTGCCGGTGAAGATGGCTTCAAACGGCGACGGCGCAAGGTACACGCCCTCATCCAGCATCAGGTGGAAGAAGCGGGCGAAGCGGGCGGCATCGCAGCGTTTCACCGCGTCGAGATTGTCGATGCGGTCTTCTTTCGTGAAAAAGAGGCCGAGCATCCCGCAGACGTGATTGACCACCAGCGGGATCCGGTGCGCCCTGGCGCGGTCAAGCAGGCCATCGGCAAGGGCAGTGGTGATTTCCGCCAGATTCTTGTAAAACACCGGGTCATCGGTCAGACGCAGGCTGACCAGCCCCGCCGCCATGGACACCGGATTGCCGGAGAGCGTCCCCGCCTGATAAACGCCGCCGAGCGGGGCGAGCAGCTCCATTATCTCGCGCCGCCCGCCAAAGGCGCCGACCGGCATCCCGCCGCCGATAATCTTGCCCAGCGTCACCAAATCGGCCTCAATGCCGAACAGCTCCTGCGCCCCGCCACGGGCAACACGGAAGCCGGTCATCACCTCGTCAAAAATCAGCACCGTGCCGAACTTGCTGCACAAATGGCGCAGCGCGCGCAAAAACGCCGGGTCAGGCGGGACGCAGCTCATATTGCCCGCGACCGGCTCGACAATCACCGCCGCCAGCCGTTCGCCGTGCGCGGCAAACACCTGCTCCAGCGCGGCGATGTCGTTGTACGGCGCGGTCAGCGTGTGCTGCGCATAAGCGGGCGGCACGCCGGGCGAATCCGGCACGCCGATGGTCAGCGCACCCGAGCCGGCAGCGACCAGCAGGCCATCGCTATGGCCGTGATAACAGCCGGCGAACTTCAAAAAATCCGTGCGCCCGGTAAAAGCGCGGGCGAGGCGGATGGCGCTCATCGTCGCCTCCGTCCCCGAATTGCACATCCGCACCATCTCCACCCCCGGCATACGGGCGACAATGGCTTCCGCCAACTGCGTCTCTGCCACTGTCGGCGCGCCGAAGCTCAGGCCGTTTTCCGCCGCCTGCTGCACCGCGTGGACAATCCCCGGATGCGCGTGGCCGACAATCGCCGGGCCATACGAGCCGACAAAATCAACATAACGGCGGCCATCGACATCAAAAATAAAAGCGCCCTCGGCACGGGCAATAAAGCGCGGCGTACCGCCGACCCCACGAAACGCGCGCACCGGTGAATTGACCCCACCGGGGATTACCTTCTGCGCGGCCAGAAAAGCCTGTTGCGACAACATAAAAAAACCTCTGAAAAACAGGAAAGGCTGCATTATCCAAGCCCGGCAGACGGAAAACAATCACCCAGGTCAAGCACACCCCAAAACCGCGAAACACATTGACAACAAAGCCAAAAAACGGCATTATCCGCGCCCTCAAAAACACCCGGATTCCAATCAGGAGAAATACATTGGCTAACACAGCACAAGCAAAAAAACGCGTCAGACAAGCCGAAAAAGCCCGCGCCCGCAACGCCAGCCAGCGTTCCAGTATGCGCACCGCCGTCAAAAAAGTCCTGCGCGCCCTCGAAGGCAGCGACAAAAGCGGCCTGCAAGCCATCTACGTCAGCGCCTCATCCGCACTGGATCGCGCCGCGCGCAAAGGCCTCATTCACAAAAACAAGGCCGCCCGCCTGAAAAGCCGCCTCAGCGCCAAAATCAAGGCAGCCACCGCCGCCTGAAACAACGCCTGACGCACACCAACCCGCCCCGGCGGGTTTTTCTTTGCCCAAAACAAGAGAAAACCATGCAAAACAACCCATCCGAACAATACAAAGGCCGCAAAAGCAGCCTGGGTCGCATCCGCAAGGCGCTCGGCTACTCCATTGACGGCATCAGGGCGGCAATCGAAGAAGCAGGCTTCCGCGAACTGCTCTGCCTGCACGGCATCCTGCTCGCCCTGCTCATCTTCCTGCCCTTCCCGCTTGCCGAAAAAATGCTGCTGGTCCTCGCCTCCGGGATGTCGCTCATCACCGAACTGCTCAACACCGCGCTGGAAGCGGCGGTTGACCACACCTCGCTCGAAATCCACCCGCTCGCCAAACGCGCCAAAGACGCGGGTTCCGCCGCACAATACACCTGCCTCACCTTCATCGCCCTCCTCTGGGGCATGGCGCTCTATGGCTGGCTTGCTGCATAAAACGCGAAATCCTCCAGTCCGAATTTACGTCATAAGAAAAGAAAGTCGCTTCAAAAGATGCAGCGCACATGGTGCACCATTCAGCACGATAAGAAAGCCCTACGCACCTGTCCGTTTGCCATTGCCAATATGGCCATTTTTAACAAAATTCCGCGACGACCCGGTCATTCGTAGCATAGCAATACACCCAAAGTCTCAGACAAGACGCGCTGCCGAAGACAGTAAGCCTTGCTCGCGAAGCGAGAGAAACGGCTGGGGTGGGGGTAGCGTCCATGGCATGGCCGCCAATGCTAGTCAGTCATCTTGGGCGCAGCATTCAGTCAGTACCCCCCATCATTGAATGCGACAGCGATGCTGAAGGCAGTACGCAGTTGTACGGCGCGGGTTTCCCTTAAAAATAGCGCCGCTATTTTTAAGGTTCCCGATGAGGCGACGCAACATCGTATGAGACTTTCGGTGGGTGGCTATATTGCTCATTGCCGCTCTTCTGGTTTGGGTTTAAGCACATCTCCAATAAAGAGACGGATAGGATAAGCGGTTGATGACTTGCCCGGATCCGGACAGGTGGCTGCGGTTGCCCACATGGTATAACTACCATAGCCCTGCTGACTTTCAAAACTGTACCAGTCTTTGGTCGCCATCACCGTATTGTCTTGTAAATCTATTACCGTAGCGCGCGTATGCGCAATCCAGTGCTCCCGTTCTTCCGGAACAACAGGATTCTCGAAAGTAACCGTATAGCGGGCAGGACTTTTAGTAAAATTAGAAATCATTCTATAATTTTGATTAAGGTTATCGCCTAATGTATAGCGTAAAAATGTTCCATTTTTTTGTTTGACATCTACATAAGAATATCTGCCTTGCAAGATATAAGGGTGATTCTGATCTTCTGGCGAAAATAACACGTCATCATATTTCTCATTTCCTTCTGTTATTATTTTAACTCTCCATTTCAAAAATCCTTCGATATAACTATCTTTACCATATTGTTCTGGCAACCCTGCATACTTCCATAGCTTATCCTCTTTATGGATGGATTCTCTATCCCACACCTTCAATAAGGTAACGCCTTCCACATTGTCCGCTGTCCGGTAAATTTTCTCACCTGCTGTCTTGCAAAGCTCTTCAAAGACTGCCCTACTTTTCAGACGATTTTGACGGCGGATTTCTGCTTCACGATTTAACCTGCGTTCATTTGCACTGGGGATAAATATCCAGGCAAGAACGCCCCCCAAAACGACAACCGTCGCAATGATGTTGTTGCGCCATGCCTTGCCGGGTTCGCTGCATTTGTACACCACCCCCCAAACGATGACGAGCAGGAAAAGAACCCCGCCCCAAAAGGCGAAGAAGATAAAGCGGAAGATGTCCTGTGGGGTGATCATGGCTTATCCGTGGCAAGGGATGAAAACAAAACACCCCCACGGACGCGCTTGCCCGTGGGGGTGTTTGGCTGGGTGTTCTGGTTGTCGGTTGCGCCGGGTGGCGTGGTGGTTTTGGCGGGCGGTCATTGTGGTTGCCTCTGATGGGTTTGCCTGCTGGCGAAGGTAGCAGCTTCTGCCACAGCGGGCAAGGCATCGCATGGCATGAAAAATCCCGCCGGGGCGGGATTTTTCGCAAATGGGCGGCGGGGGCTTCAGGGCTTGAGCGCGGCATCGGCGACGCGGTTAAAGTCGTCCATCGGGCAGAAGCCGTTGGCGTCCGTCGGGCAGCCTTCCAGTTTGAGGGTCACGCGCTGCGGCGGGTTTTTCAGGCTGAGTTCCTGGTCTTCGCGCAGTTGTTGCGTGGTCTGATAGACGTACTCGATTTTCAGCAGTGCCTTGCCGTCTTTGTCGCGCCATTGCTCAAACAGCACTTTGCCGCTAATCGGGGTTTTTTCGTACTGGTCGGGCAGTTGATACGGTGCGGCCTGCAACAGCGCCAAGAGCGAGGCGACGTTGGAGTCGTGGCCGACGAGCAGGGTGATTTTCGCCTTTTGCGCGTCTTTGATCAGCGGGTGCTGGTAGCCGTGGTCGGCAAAGCTGTTCTGGATGAAGGCGAGCAGCGGCGAGGCGGTTTCTTTGGCGAGTACCGGCGAGGTGAAGAGGACGTCGGTGTAGATGTTTTTCAGGTCAACGATGGCCTGCCATTGTTCCGGTGTCCGGATTTTGCCCCAGGCGACTTCGCCCGCCGGGTAGCCTTCGTAGTATTGAAGGATGAAGCTGTCGGCCGCACCGGTGCCGTTACGCAGCGGGCCTTTGGTGCCGGGCTCTTTGTCCTGGGCGAAGGTGAGGGTGTTCGGGATTTTTTCGAGGTCGCACTGTTTTTCTTTTTCGCAGGTGGCGGAGTGGTCGTAATCCAGCACGTCTTCGAGGATTTGATAATTCTTGGCGAGGCGTTCGTTCAGTTTGGCAAAGCCGCCGTCGCCAAGCATTTGGTCAATGGATTTTTCGGCTTTTTCGGTGAAGGCGGCATCCACCGGGCTGCGCACGATGGGGTTGAAGGTGTTGTCCATTTTGCCCACTTCTTCAAGGTTATGGACTTTGATGTCGCAGTCGGGGAAAGCGCCCTTGACGAAGTGTTTGCCGGTGTCGATGGTGCGCGGCAGGCTGTTGGTATAGACGAGCAGTTCTCCGGCGGCGGGGCAGGCGTCTTTTTTGACGAGGCCGACGTCGTCGAACCATTCGTCCATGTAGTGTGCGAGGCGGGTTTCGAGTTCGCCGCCGCGCGGGGTGAGGTGGCCGCCTTCGGTTTTCCACGGTGTCCAGGTTTGCGGGGTGGCTTCTGCCAGCGCACTGCCGTAGCCAATCAGCGGCGCGCGGATGCCGTGGCGGCTCAGGATGGTGATTTTTTCGAGGGTGTAGCCTTCGGGCGTGGCTGCGGCCAAAGCGGTTTCGGCCTGGGCGGCGGCGCAGGCGGCAGCGAGGGCGGTGAGGAGGAGGGTTTTTTTCATGTGAATCTCCGGGGTGTGTTTGCGGGTATTGTCATCGCGTGGCAATGGGCATAATTGTACGCCCCGTTGTGGGTTTTGTGTGTTTTTGTGTTTATTTTTATCAGAAAACCCCGCATAAGGCGGGGTTTTGTGTGAATTTTCGGAAGCATCCGCTTCGCGAAAGTATGTCCGTCAGAAGCAAAGGGCAGTTTTGGGCGTTACATCGTCGCGGATGGCAGGCCGCTGGTCATCATTTTGCCGAGGCCGGCTTCGATGACTTCACGGATTTTCGGTGCTTCTTTGCCGCGTAGCTGGACGCCGACGCCGGGGACGCGGCGCGAGATTTTTTTCGGCGGGTTGAGCCAGACGATGCGGCCGGAGGCGGCGAATTTGCCAAGGTCGCCCGGCAGTTTGAGGAAGACGAAGACTTCTTGCTCCAGCGCGTAGTGTTCTTCGGTGGCGACGAAGATGCCGCAGCCGTCCACAAAGGGCATATATGCCTGGTAGAGGTCTTTCAGGTCTTCGATGTTGAGGCGGATAACGCCTTGTTTGAGTTTGGATTGGGGGGTAGCAGGGGTTGTCATGGTTAGGGGTTCCGTTTGTCGCAGGTTTCCAGCAACAGGGCTTTGATGTTGAGGGTTTGCCCGATTTGTTGCCGGTCCGGGCGGCGCAGTTCGCTGAGGCGTGCATAGAGGGTATGCAGGCGGTTCAGGTCGAGTCCTTGCAGGTCTGCGTCGTGTTGGCGCAGGCGATTGTGCCAAGTTTGGCCGCTGCTGTCCAGTTGGCGGCTGGTGATGAGGGTTTCCAGCTGGCTTTGCAGGTAGTCGTTCAGGTCGCTGTCTTTGAGGCGGTCGAGGTGGTGCAGGTAGGCGGTCGCCCGCTGCGGTTGGGCGAGGTAGGCGATGAGGAGATCGATGTGCTCAAGCGGGTCGGGCGCGTCCGGGTGGGCAAGCGCCTGATGCGGGTTGCCGTGGTGCAGCGCGAGGCTGGCGGCGGCTTGTTCGGCGCTGAACTGGTGGGTGCTGACCAGCCACTGTTGTGCCTGTTCGGCGGTCGGTTGCGGCAGGGTGACGACGTGGCTGCGGCTCAAGATAGTCGCCTTGACCGCGCGGCGGTTGGTGGCGCTCAGGATGAAGCGGCTGTGTTGCGGCGGTTCTTCCAGGGTTTTCAGTAGGGCGTTGAGCGCGTAGGGGTTGTAGTTGTCAATGGCGCCGAGGTAGGTCACGCGCAGCGCGCCAATCGCCGGGGTGTTTTGCAGGGTGTCGCCGATGGCGCGGATGTCTTCGATTTTGCAGGGTTCAAGGTAGCTGGCGGTGTCGGGGTGGGTGCCTTGCGTCAGCAGGTGGCAGGATTTGCACTGGCCGCAGGGGCGGTGCGTGTCGTTGAGGCAGAGCGCGCGGGCGATGATGGCGCGCGCCATGTCGTCAGCGTTGCCGCGCTGCGGGTCGATGAGGAGCAGGGTCGCAGGCAGTTGGTCGGCGAGGCGGTCAAGGCCACGGTAGTGCAGGTCGGTCCAGGGGAGCATGGCGGCGGTTCAGGGGTGGCGCAGCGCGTCCAGATGCGGGCGGATGCGTGCGAAGACGGTTGCGGCGTCATCTTCGGCGTTGATGAGGACAGAGTGTGGTTCTTGCGCGCGGACGCGGTAGCCGTCAGCGACGCGGGCGAAGAAGTCGGCGGGTTCGCGCTCAAAGCGGTCCTGGTCGGCGCCGCGTTGGGCGAGACGGGCGCGGGCGGTGGCGGGGCTGCATTCGAGGATGAGGGCGAGGTCGGGGACGCGGGCGGTGTCGCTCGCCGCTTCGAGCGCGGCGATAGTCGCCTGCGGGATGCCACGCCCGTAGTGTTGGTAGGCGTGGGTGGCGTCGCGGTAACGGTCAGAGATGTACCATTCGCCACGGGCGAGGGCGGGCAGGATGGTTTGTTGCAGGTGGGCGCGGCGGGCGGCGAGGAGCAGCAGCAGTTCGGTCAGCGGGTCGGCGTTGGTCGTGCGGTCGAGAAGGATGTCGCGCAGCCGTTCGCCCAGCGGGGTGCCGCCCGGTTCGCGCCCGTAGCGGGCGGTGATGCCGTGCGCTTCGCACCACGCCCGGATGTTGGCGAGCTGGGTGCTTTTGCCGACGCCTTCGCTGCCATCCAGGGTGATGAAGCGCCCGCTCATGGTTTGGGCTGTTGTTGTTGTTTGAGGTAGCGGGCAACGGCCTGTTGGTGTTCTTCGTAGGTGGCGCTGAAGGTGTGGCCGCCTTTGCCGTCGGCGACGAAGTAGAAGCTGTCGCCATCTGCCGGGTGCAGCGCCGCTTCAATGCTCGCCTTGCCGGGCAGGGCGATCGGGGTCGGCGGCAGGCCTTTGTTGATGTAGGTGTTGTATGGGGTGTCGGTTTGCAGGTGTTTGCGGGTCAGGTCGCCGTGGTAATCAGCCGCGCCGTAGATGACGCTGGGGTCGGTTTGCAGCAGCATATCTTTTTCGAGGCGGCGGACGAAGACGCCGGCGATTTGCGGACGCTCGCTGGCGACACCGGTTTCTTTTTCGACGATGGAGGCGAGGATCAGCGCCTGGTAGGGGGTGGTAAACGGCAGGCCGTCGGCGCGGGTCGGCCAGGAGCCTTCCAGAACGCGCTGCATTTCGCCGTGCATCCGTTTCAGCAGTTCGAGGTCGCTGGTGCCCCGGTGGAACTGGTAGGTTTCAGGCATGAACCAGCCTTCGGGGCTGCCTTCGATGCCGAGCAGGGTGGCGATTTGCGCGTCGGTTTTGTTGTTCAGGGTGTGTTCGATACCGGCGGTTTGTTCGAGGCTCGCGCGCAGGTCTTTGAAGGTTTTGCCTTCAACGACGGTGATGTTGTACACCACCACTTTGCCGTTGGTGATGTCGTTGATGAGCGAGGGCAGGCTGGCGTTCGGGTCAATGCGGTAGTCGCCCGCCTTGATGTTCGCCGCTTGCGGGTTGAGGCGGGCATACATCGGCAGTACCCAGTCGCTGTGGATGATGCCGCGCCGGGTCAGTTCGCGGTTGAGGCTGGTGAGGGTGTCACCAGGCTTGACGGTGACGATGCCGTCGCCTTCGGTGACGAGCGGTTCGTTCAGCGCTTTTTGGTATTGCAGGTAGAAGACGCCCGCCGCCCAGGCGGCGAGAAGGATGAGGGTAAGGAAGAGGTTGAGGAGGAAGCGTTTCATGGCTGGTACCGTCGCAGGAGGATGCAGGCGTTGGTGCCGCCGAAGCCGAAGGAGTTGGACAGGGCGGTGCCGATTTTCATCGGGCGTGCTTTGTGCGGGACGTAGTCAAGGTCGCAGCCTTCGCCGGGCTGGTCGAGGTTGATGGTCGGCGGTGCGATTTGGTCGCGCAGGGCGAGCAGGCTGAAGATGGCTTCAAGACCGCCGGCAGCGCCGAGGGCGTGCCCGGTCATGGATTTGGTGCTGCTGACGGCGAGGCGGTAGGCGTGTTCGCCGAAGCTGTTTTTGATGGCGCGGGTTTCGGCGATGTCACCCGCAGGAGTTGAGGTGCCGTGCGCGTTGATGTAGTCCACCGCGTCCGGGGTGATGCCCGCGTCCTTGAGGGCGAGGGTCATGCAGCGCGCCGCGCCGGAGCCGTCTTCCAGCGGTGCGGTCATGTGGTAGGCGTCCGAGCTCATGCCCATGCCGATGATTTCGCCGTGGATGGTGGCACCGCGCGCCAGGGCGTGTTCGAGGGATTCGAGGATGATGACGCCCGCGCCGTCGCCCAGGACGAAGCCGTCGCGGTCTTTGTCCCAGGGGCGGGAGGCGCGCTGCGGGTCGTCGTTGCGGGTGGAGAGGGCTTTGGCAGCGGCAA
This sequence comes from Cardiobacterium sp., assembly GCF_057314735.1. Lineage (NCBI taxonomy): Bacteria > Pseudomonadati > Pseudomonadota > Gammaproteobacteria > Cardiobacteriales > Cardiobacteriaceae > Cardiobacterium > Cardiobacterium sp. The sequence goes on along the minus strand of NZ_DBHKZK010000039.1, from coordinate 26,398 downwards.
ATCCGGCGATGCCCATGTCGTTACCCGCGCTTTCCGCGCCCCCGGCAATCATCACGTCCACATCGCCCATTTGAATCATGCGGTAGGCCTGGGCGATGGAGTGGGTGGCGCTGGCGCAGGCGGTGACGGTCGCAAGTGTCGGCCCCTTGATGCCGTAGCGGATGGAGAGGTTGCCCGCGATCATGTTGACGATGTTTTTCGGCACATAGAACGGCGAGACGCGGCGCGCGCCACGTTCGAGAAATTCACGGTAGCCGTCCAGCATTCCCGGCAGGCCACCGATACCGGAGCCAATGATGATGCCGGTTCGTTCGGCGAGGGTGGGATTGGTAAATTCGAGGCCACTGTCGCTGATGGCATCAACTGCGGCGGCGACACCATAGTGAATGAAGCCGTCCATTTTGCGCGCTTCTTTGGCATCAAAGTAGCGGGCAAGGTCGAATCCCTGGACGGCGCCACGGAAACGCACGGGCAAGTCCGAAGGGTCATAATCGGTGATGGGGGTAATGCCGCTCTTGCCAGCGAGGATGTTCTCCCAGGCGCTGGCGATGCTGCTGCCGACCGGGCTGATGATGCCCATGCCGGTTACGACGACACGAGGTATGGCTCTGCTGCGGGTTGTTTGCGTCATGTGTTCCTGCCGTTGGTTGGCCCGGTTTGTGGCGGGCGGGGATACAAAAAAGCCACAGCAGTCCGTTAAACTACCGTGGCTTGCCTGCCGACCCGTTTAGCCGTTGCTGTTGGCTTTGACGTAGTCGATAGCGGTTTGCACGGTGGTGATTTTTTCTGCGTCTTCGTCGGGAATTTCGCAGTCAAATTCTTTTTCCAATGACATGACGAGTTCAACGAGATCGAGTGAGTCAGCGCCGAGGTCGTCAATGAAGGCGGCTTCAGGCTTGACCTGCGCCTCATCAACGCTCAACTGCTCTGCGATCACTTTGATGACGCGTTCTTCGATTGAATTACTCATGGTGTGTTTTTCCTGGGTTGTGATTGAAGGGGGCGTATTGTAAAAGGTTTATGGGGCAATTGCCACACGGCGGCGGGTGCGCGCCCTTACAGCATATACATTCCGCCGTTGATATTCAGCGTCTCGCCGGTGATGTATTCGGCGCGCGCCAGATAGACGACCGCTTCGGCGACGTCTTCCACCCGCCCCAGTTTGGCCAGCGGGATTTGTTCGGCGAGCATTTTTTTCTGCTCTTCCGGCAGTTTGTCGGTCATGTCGGTCTGGATGAAGCCGGGGGCAACGCAGTTGACGGTGATGCCGCGCGAGCCGACTTCACGCGCCAGCGATTTGGAGAAGCCGATAAGTCCGGCCTTGGTGGCGGCGTAGTTGGTCTGCCCGGCATTGCCCATGATGCCGACGACCGAGGTGATGTTGATGATACGGCCACAGCGCGCTTTCATCATGTCGCGCAATACCGCCTTGCTCAGGCGGTAAACGCTGCTGAGGTTGGTATCAATGACGTGATCCCATTGTTCCGGTTTCATCCGCATCAGCAGGTTGTCGTCGGTGATACCGGCGTTGTTGACGAGGATGCCGACCGGGGCAAATTCTCCGGCGATGTCTTTAATCAGCGCTTCTACCGCGTCGTTATCATTGACGGAGAGTTTTTTGCCGCAGCCCTTGAAGCCGCTTGCGGCAATGTGTTGGCTGATGGCATCCGCGCCATTGTCGCTGGTAGCGGTGCCGATGACGGTTACACCTTCGCGGCCGAGGGCGTCAAGGATGGCGTGTCCGATGCCACGGCTGGCACCGGTAACGAGGGCGACTTGCTCTTGCAGGTTCATGGGGTCTCCGTGAGGGCTTGGCGGACAGCGGCGACGCTGTCGGGATGGTCAAAGGCGATGGTACGCAGCGTTTTGTCGATACGCTTGTTCAGTCCGGTGAGGACTTTGCCCGGCCCGACTTCGATAAAGAGATTGACGCCGCGTGCGGCAAGTGCCTTGACGCAATCCACCCAGCGCACCGGTTGGTACAGTTGCGCACCCAGCGCGGCTTCAATACCGCTGGTGTTTTCATGGGTTTTGGCATCCACGTTATGGATGATGACCGCATTCGCGGGGTGCCAATGGACTTTGCCGAGGTGCAGGCTGAGCTGTCCGGCGGCGGCACGCATCAGAGCGCAATGGGAGGGGACGCTGACAGCAAGGAGGACGGCACGTTTTGCCCCCGCCTGTTTCGCCGCTTCTACCGCAGCGGCGACTGCGGCGGCTTCACCGGCAATCACGACCTGGCCGGGCGAGTTGAAATTGGCGGCGCTGACTTTGCCGGGGGTGCGGTTGCAAACGCTGATGACGTCTTCATCGGCCAAGCCCAGGATGGCGGCCATGGCGCCTTCACCGGGGGCGACCGCTTCCTGCATGATTTTGCCGCGCATATGCACGAGCTGGATGGCTTCGGCGAAGGTCATGGCGCCTGCGGCACAAAGGGCGGTGTATTCGCCCAGCGAGTGGCCTGCCATATAAGGCGCGTTGATACCGCATTCGTCGCGCAGGATATCGGCACAGGCAATGCCAGCGGCAAGTAGCGCGGGCTGGGTAATCGCGGTCTGGTCAAGTTGGTTGTTCGGGTCTTTCTGGGCGATTTGCCAGAGGTCAAGACCGAGTACGTCGGAGGCTTCCTGAAAGCGACGCTGCACGACGGGGTAAGTTGCTGCCAGTTCCTTGAGCATACCGGGGCTTTGTGAGCCCTGTCCGGGGAAAATCAGTGCGATGGTCGCCATGTTGAACTCCTCTTAGTAAGTGATGATGCTGCCACCCCAAACGAATCCGCCACCGAAGGCTTCCAGCAGCAGTTTGTGGCCGCGCTGTATCGTACCGTTTTTGATGCCGTAATCCAACGCCAGCGGGATGGAGGCAGCGGAGGTGTTGGCGTGTTCGGCGACGGTGAGGATGACTTTTTCCAGCGGCAGGTTGAGGTGTTCGGCAGTCGCCTTGATGATGCGCAGGTTGGCCTGGTGCGGGATGAGGAAATCAATTTCTTCCGCCTGCATCTGTTGTTGCTCCAGCAGTTCGGTAACGAGTCCGGCCAGGCTGCGTACCGCCACCTTGAACACTTCGCGCCCTTCCATGTGGATGAAGGGCATACGGTCGCCGAGGGTGGACGCGGGCGAACCGCTACCACGCGGCACATAGAGCAAGTCTTTGTAACGGCCGTCGCTATGCAGCACCGAGCCGTGAATACCGGGTTTGTCCGTTGCTTCAAGGATAACGGCACCGGCACCATCGCCAAAGAGGATAGCGGTGCTGCGGTCGCTCCAGTCGAGGATGTTGCTGAAGACTTCCGCACCGATGACCAGCGCGCGCTTGCTGTTGCCCGCGCGGATGAAATTGTCAGCGGTTGCCAACGCGAAGACAAAACCGGAGCAGGCGGCCTGCATATCAAAGGCGACAATGGCCGGGCAGCCGAGGCGGGTTTGCAGCTGGCTGGCGTTGCTGGGGAAGATGTGTTCCGGGGTAGAGGTGGCGACGATAATCAGGTCAATCGTCGCCGGGTCGATATCCGCGCTCTCAAGGGCATCACGCGCCGCGTAAAAGGCAAGATCGGTACTGCTTTCGTCCGGCGCGGCAATATGGCGCTGTTCAATACCGGTACGGGTGCGAATCCACTCGTCGGAGGTGTCCATCCGCTCGGCGAATTCCTGGTTGGTCATAATCCGCTGCGGCAGGTAACTGCCGGTGCTGAGGATTTTGCTGTAAATCATGCAGTGGGTTCTTCGGCTGTACTGCGCTTCTGCTGACGGTCAAGCTGGCAGCGGATGTGGTCAATGATGCCGTTGGTGATTTCCAGACGGGCGACGTTGATGGCATTGGCAAAGGCGAAAATATCGGCGTTGCCGTGGCTTTTGATAACAATGCCCTGCAAACCGAGCAGGGTCGCGCCGTTATAGCGGCGCGGGTCAATGCGTGCCTTGGTGCGGTGCAATACCGGCAGGGAAAAGAGCGCGGCAATTTTGCTGAAAATACTGCGGCGAAATTCCTGCTCCAGCGTGGTCTGAATGTATTTGGCGATGCCTTCCACCGATTTCAGGGCGACGTTACCGACAAAGCCGTCGCAGACGACGATATCCAGTTTTTCCTTGAGGAAGATATCATTGCCTTCGACGAAACCGCAGTAGTTGAGGTCAGTTTTCTCCAGCAATTTGCTGGTTTCTTTGACCATGTCGTTGCCCTTGATCGCTTCTTCGCCGATGTTGAGCAGGCCGACTATCGGGTTTGGTTTTTCATCGACCGCCTTGACCAGCTCCGAACCCATCACCGCGAACTGCACCAGCTGCTCCGGTTTGGCGTCAACGTTGGCCCCCAAATCCAGCCAGTGCACATGACCGCCGCGTGAGGGTACGACCGCGCAAATGGCCGGACGGGAAATACCGGGCAGCATCTTCAGAATGTAGCGGCTGCTTGCCATCAGTGCGCCGGTATTGCCCGCGCTGACACAGGCCTGCGCCTTGCCGTCGCGCACCAGTTCAATCGCTTTCCACATGGAGGAATCGGTCTTGTGGCGCAGTACGTTGGCGGGCGCTTCGTCCATCGCCACCACCTGCGTGGTGTGGTGGATGTCAATGCGGCGTGTGTCAATTGCGCCAAAGGATTTGTGGCCACGAATCGCCTGCTCGTCACCCACGACAATCATGCGCACGTCGTGGTGGCGTTTTTGAATATGGGCGATGGCGGCCAGCGTAACATCCAGACCGATATCGCCGCCCATTGCGTCAATGGCAATGACTGGCGGCTTGCTCGTGCTCATGGCGTGTCAGATTTTATTCTTCGATGTCAATTTGTTGGGCGACACGGGGGCGGACAATCGCGAGGCGTCCACGGTAGAAGCCGTCTTTGGTCACGTGGTGGCGCAGGTGGCGTTCACCGCTCTGACGGTCGGTAGAGATGGTTTTGCCGCTGAGGGCATCATGGGCGCGGCGCATACCGCGTTTGGAAGGGGTTTTACGATTCTGTTGAACGGCCATGAGAATTCTCCTTGGTTTCCAGTAAGTCTTTCAAAGCCGCAAACGGGTTCTGCGTTTCTGCCTGCGGCAGGGGGGCACGCGCGCCGGTCTGCGGCAGGCTGCAATCCTCATGCTTGGCAATCATCGGCATCGCCAGCAGGATTTCTTCTTCAATGAACCACGCCAGATTGAGTTCGTCTTCGGCGCAGATCAGGGTTTCGCTGCCGTCGGTGACATTGGCCTCAAGGGATTCATCCCGAATCAGCACATAATCAAAGGAATGGGCAACCTCCAGCGTCATCGTTTCCAGACAGCGCTGGCACTGGGTATGCAGGACAGTACGCACGCTGCCGCCGAGGCGGTATTGGCCGTCTTTGTCCACGTTTCCTTCGAGGGTGTAATGCACGACGTCATCGCACGACCCCGTCCATTGTTTCAGCGTTTCGGTATCTGCCAGCGGCAGCACGCCGCTGTCGCGGCAACGGTTTTTGGCAAAGGCCCAAGGGTCAAATGACCGGGGGGGGGTCGCGGGAGCGCGCATCATACTCTCAACATTTTTTAGTGTCAAAACGGAAAAACAGCGAAAAATCAGCCGATACCGTGCGTGCGAGCGAAGTGCAGATAGACAATATCCGAGATTTCGCGGATGACATTACTACGGCTGGTAATCCAGCTGGAATAATTCCCCGCCGGGCTGTCTTTTTCAATAATGGCGGAGATGGTGTAGGGATAACTGCGTCCGCCCGCCTTGCATTCGATGATGCCAAAATTGCCACAGAGCATCGCGGTCGAACCGGTCTTGTCGTACACCGTCGCGCTTTGCGGCACGAATTGTGTTTTGGAGCGGATGCGGTCGGGGTTGGGGATGGACATGATTTGCTTCAGATATTGCGCGCCGGGGAGCTGGTTCGCCCAGAGGGCGCGGAGGAAGCGGTCGTAATCGGCGGCGGAGGCGCGGTTGCGGTAGGTGCGCCCCTGCGCCGGAATATTTTCAACGATTTGAATATTGCGGAAAATCTGCGGTGCCTGCTTTTTCAGCATCCACTGCACACCCTGCGGCCCGCCGAGGCGTTTGAACAGGTGGTTGGTAAATTCATTATTACTGGCGACTACCATGCCGCGCATTTCGTCCTGCACGCGCTGGCTCATCGGGTAGAGGCTGGAATCCTTCAGATAATGGGTGAGCAGATAGGCCTGAATGACAAACGGCTTGACCAGACTGGCACATTGCAACGGCACCTGCGCGTTGATTTGCGCCAGCGGGCGGTTGGCGACCAGGTCATGCACCAGCCAGGCGGTGCGTTCGTCCCCGGCCAGACGTCCTTCGCTGTGCAACTGGCGCACACGTTCATTGATGGAATTTTCCAGCGGTGTCGCCGCCTGGGCGGTGAGCGGCAGGGCGGCACCGAGGCCAAGCGCGCAGCCGCGACCGAGAAATTGTCTTTTATTCAGCAACATGGTTATGAATGGTGAGGAGTTGAAGCCGTCATTTTAACAAAACCGTAAGGAAATAGTATTTCCATGCAGTGGCTGATTTTGCGCCGCTGGACGCCAGTGATTTTGGGGATAATGTTGCGGTTTGCTGTGTTTTTCTGTGGAATTATGGTCACATCACGGCCTGAAAAGCGCTTTTATCCCTCATGGTAAACACAAAAAATCACACCCATCGCGCTGCAAAACCGGGCTAACACTTTGCGTTTTTAACCATAACCAAATGAATGAAAAGCATAAATTTAGAGAACGTGCTTGCCTGCGAAAAATGTGGATTTTCCTGTGTTACCGCCTTGCAATCTGTACTACAATGCGCCGCAGATCGTTATTAACGTTTTAGACGCATCGCGCCTTTCCCCTTGTAAAACAGGCGGAACCCCGTTGATAACCGTCTCTGGCGACACGGCACAGCGCATGACCGGCCACGACCGGATGAGGCAATGTACCGTCCGCGTCGTCTGAACCGGTTGATTACTCACAAATTTGGAGCATTTTATGTCTGGACTATTCCTCATACAGTTCATCATCGTGCTGGTCTGTATTCTGCTCGGCGCGCAAGCGGGCGGGATCGGCCTCGGTGTGTTCGGCGGTCTCGGTCTCGCCATCCTCACCTTCGGCTTTGGTCTGGAACCAACCAGCCCGCCGATTGACGTCATGCTGATGATGATGGCGGTCGTTGCCGCCGCATCGGCGATGCAGGCCGCCGGCGGTCTCGACCTGATGGTCAAGGCGGCGACCCGCATCCTGCGCAAGAACCCGAAATACATCACCTTCATGGCGCCCGCCGTCACCTACATCTTCACCATCTTCGCCGGTACCGGCCACGTCGCCTATTCCGTGCTGCCGGTGATTGCCGAAGTGGCGCGCCGTAACGGCATCCGCCCGGAACGCCCGCTGTCAATGGCAGTCATTGCCTCGCAATTCTCCATCGTCGCCAGCCCGATTGCCGCTGCCGTCACCTCTGCCGTTTCCTACCTCACACCGTACCACCTCAACATCGGGAAAATCCTGATGGTGACCATGCCGTCCACGATACTCGGCATCGCCATCGCCTGTATCTTCGTCAACAAGATGGGCAAAGAACTGAAGGACGACCCGGAATACCAGCGCCGTCTGAAAGACCCGGCCTATCAGGAAATCTTTGCCGCCCAGGTCTCTGAAAGCGAAATGGAAAGCGGCGCGGGCGAACGTTCGGCGAAAATCTCCCTCTCCATCTTCATCTTTGCCGCCATCCTCGTCGTTATCCTCGGCTCGTCCAACGACTTCCGTCCCTCTTTTGCCCAGGCAGACGGCACGATGAAAGTGCTCACCATGCCGCATACCATTGAAATCATCATGCTCACCGCCGGCGCGCTCATCATCATGCTCTGCAAACCGGACGGCACCGCCATTACCCGTGGCTCGGTCTTCCACGCCGGGATGCGTGCGGCAATGGCCATCTTCGGCGTTGCCTGGCTCGGCGACACGCTGTTTAGTGCCCACCACGAAGAACTGAAAACGCTGGTCTCCGGCCTGGTCGAAACCGCGCCGTGGACATTCGCTTTCGCGCTGTTCGCCTTCTCCGTGCTGGTCAACAGCCAGGGTGCGACCGTCGCCACCCTGTTCCCGCTCGGCGTCTCGCTCGGCATCCCGCCGGAAATCATGGTCGGCACCTTCGTCGCGGTAAACGGCTACTTCTTCATCCCGAACTACGGCCCGATTATCGCCTCAATCGACTTCGACACCACCGGCACGACCCGCATCGGCCGCTACATTCTCAACCACAGCTTCATGATACCGGGCTTGCTCAGCCTCGCCTTCAGCCTCGTGCTGGGTCTCGCCTTTGCGAAAATGCTGCTGTAATCCCGCGCGGGTATTCAAGAAAAAACCGGAGTCCTGCTCCGGTTTTTTTGTGGGCGACGCTGCGGCGTCAGAAGATTTTGGGCGATGATTTGCCGACGACAAAGCCGTGCTGCTCGCCGTTCTGGCAGAGGATGTTTCCCGCCTTGCGGCGGCATTGCCAGCCCTCGCCGCTGATGGCTTGTCCTTCGGCAAGGTCGGTCGGGGTGCCGTCCATGTCAGTATCGCCGCGGCATTCCCAGCGGATTTCCGCGTTGCCTTGTGCGGGCAGGACGAGGGTTGCCACCCAGGCCTGCTGGCAGTCGGCGGGGCGTTCTTGTGCGAGTTTGCCCTGCACGGGGACGTCTATCTGGCAGCGCACGCTGTCATAAGGCGGTGCGATGAAGGCGACATTGCGCACGTCGCCGCCGCAGTAGGCGAGGTAGTCGCCGTTTTGGCCCTTGCCGGGCAGATTGAAGCGTTGGGCGAAGCTGCCGGGGGCGCTGTCTGCGCCGTTGTCTTCCGTGGTTAGGTTCGAGGTTTCTGTTTGGCGTGCCGGGGCGGCAGGCGATGCCGCTTCGGTGATGATGGCGCTGGCGGGAAGCGGGTCGTCAGCCGCGTTGTCGTTTGGCGTGGCGGGCGGTGCTTCGGCGACGGCTGTTGCTTGAGGCTTGGGCGCGGGTGGCGCTTCGGCGACGTCTGCCGTTTTGGTTTCGGGCGCCGGTTTTTCGCCTTTTTTGGCGTCAATGGCAGCCTTGATGCTGTCGGCATCAAGGCGCGGTACGGTTTGGGCGTTGGCGCTGGTGACCGCGAGGAGGGCGAGGAGAAGGAGCGTTTTGTTCATGGCGGGTTCCGATGGGGAAAATGGGTTGCTTTGGTAATACGGGAAGCGGAGCGTCGGGCGCATTTTAGGGCGGTTTATGTTGTTTTGGATGTGGCTACTACGCGAATAGTTTGCTGCCCCACCTCACCTCGCTCGCACTTCACGCGAGCTGTTCCAGTCCCCCACGGGGGAGGGAGCCGTCCGGCGTATGCCCACATAATGGCGCTCGTTGCAGGCGCAATTGTATAGCCATCCACTGAAAGCCTCATACTGTGTTGCGCCGCTTAACCGTACAAATGTTGTCCCGCCCCGGCTCTCCCCCACGGGAGGGAGTCGATCGGTGTACAACCGCCATAACCTGGATGGTGCACCGGGACACATCCTGTGGCGAGTTCTGGACGTAGGAAAGCGGGAAAAGCGTGCGTGCTGACCGGGTTTCCCGCCAGCGCGTCAGCGGTGGGGCAAGTCCCACCCTACGGGGTACCATATTCGTTTACATACAGGATAGCGGGGAAGGTGTATGTAAAACGGGTGGCAGGGCGTGTCACCTTGCCAGCACCCGCCGCGCCGCTTCCACGCCCCAGTACGCCGCTTCTTCAAACACGGAATAGCCGCTCATGTCGCTGTGCGCGAAGTGCAGGCGGGAGCGGTGCGCGCGCACAGCGGCGAGTTGCGGGTCGTCCAGATAGCCGGGCAACGGGATGCGCATCGCGTGGGCGCGGATGCTGATTTCAACTGCATCGACCGCACGCCAGAAGCGTTTGCCGTAGGCGGCGACGAGGTCTTGCGCGGCGAACGCCAGCAGTTCGGCATCGGGCGCGTCCAGCAGCCAGGTGCGTAGTACGGCGGGGTCGGCGTGATTGAGCGCGTGGTACGCGGTGAAGACGGTGCGCGCCGGCTTGGCAACGCGGATGAGCTGGTTGCTGGCGGCGACGTAGCCGAGCGCGGGGCTGCCGTGGATGACGTTGTCCCAAGCGAGCTGCGTACCGTCGGGTTCGGCGGGGAAGCGGTGCAGCACGAAGTTGCTGACCAGCCACGGCGCGTAATGGCCGTGTCCGGCAAGGAGACCGTAGCGGTCGGCGTCCCCCACGATGCGGGCGACGACCATCAACGGCATCGCGCTAATCACTTGGTGCGCACGAAGCAAGGTGAGCGCGCCGCTGTGGTTGTCGCGCAAAAGCACTTCGACACGGCCGGCAGTCTCGCGGATGCGCACGGCGCTGGCGTCCAGCGCGGCGGGTTGGGCGAAGTGCAGCGTGTCGCCCTGCGGCAGGGCGGCGAGGGGTTGCAGCCCGCTGCGTTCCCGCAACAGCTGCGAGAGGTGGGCGAGGCCGTCCGGCCAAGTCAAAACGGCGTCGTCGTCGTGACCGCGCGCGGCGAAGTAATGCAGCCCGGCGAAGGCGGAAACCTGCGCCGCACCCGCGCCGTAATCATCGCGGCAGCAGTAATCGAGGTACCACAGCAGCGTTGGCGAGCGGTAGCCTTCACGCGCCAACCAGGCGGCGAAGGTGAGGTGGTCGAGCGCACGCCATTCCGCATCCTGCGAGGAGAGGGCGACGGGAATGGCGAAAACCTTGCGCCCGTCGCCGCCGCGCGCGCGTTTCAGCCGCTGGATGAGGGCGAAAAAGCGGCGGCTGTCGTCATCCTCCTGCGGCAACAGCGCCTCCTGCCAGCGCCCGCGAAAACGCAGCCGTTCCGCCGGGGCATAGACCAAATCCGTCTCGCGGTAGCGTGGCGTGTCGCTGTCTGCACCGCTTTCAAGGATGCCGAGGTCGGCGAGCATTTCGCGCACCGCGACGCTTTCCCGCGACGGCAAAGCAAGATAATGCGCGCCACTTGGCGCGCGCAAATCGCCGCTGATGAAGGCGGCGTTGTTGCCGTTGCGCTCAATCCCTTCGGCAAGCAGCACGTCGCGCTGCCCCTGCCGCGTCAAAAACCACAGCGCGGACAGCGCCGCCGCACCGCTGCCGAGGATGAGGACGTTGCAATCGCAGACGCGCTGCGGTTTGGCGTTAGTAAAGGCGGCGTCGCGCAGTTGGTGCCCAAGCGGCAAGCCAATGCGGCGTACCGCCAACGGTGGCGGGCGGTTGAGGTGGCGATGGGTCAGCCACGATGCGGCAGCGGCGACGCTGATGGCGGCGGATTGGGCGAGAAAACGACGGCGGTTGTTCATACCGACATTATAATAAGTCGCGGGCGCTAAACCTCACCAATTAACAGGCAAAACCACAACTGCCCACGGACAAAACCACAGCAACCCACCCGCTTTCGCCCAGATGACACGCCACTCCGTCGGGTGCTGTCCGAAAAAAACAATACCAACCAAAGAATTAAAACAAAAATTTTCTAACCTGCGCACTCGCTTGCAGCCCCAAAAAACCACATCGCCCTGCCAATTCACGAGATAAACACAAAAACCCACAACAACACACGGAATTAAATCCGTCTTTTTCACAAAAAACCTCAAAAAAGCAAAAAAAGAACACAAAAAAGTGTCGGTAAACACACGGGAAAACCGAAAAACTTTATAAAAAAACGATGCAAAAACAACTAATAACGACGGCAAAATAAAATAAACTTGCAGTTGCTTGACACACCCTGCCCCCATCCCTATAATCCGCCCCGACATCATTGATGTTATCTCCTCTATATCCTCCTTTGGTGGTTGTTTGCCGGGTCGAAAGACCCGGCACTTTTTTTGCCCAAATCCCGGCGGGGCGGCGGCGAATACCGCGATAGTGATACACGCAAAGCCCTGTACCAGGCGCGCCGCTGAAGACAGTACGCCTTTGTACGGCGCGGGTTTCCCTGAAAAATGGCGCAGCCATTTTTCAGGGTGCCCGGTGAGGCGGCGCAACACCGTACAGGGCTTTGCGTGGATTGCTATAATTCCCGCAAATTCAACATCGGGAACAGCAAATGTACCTCGTCAGCAACGCCCTCAGCGAACGCCTCGGCAGCCAATATCCCTTCTGGCAGGCGCCGCTTCCCTTCAACCTCATCAGCGCCGAAATGTCTGGCCGCATCAGCGCCCAGGGCGCGCACGGCATCATCCGCATCGCCGCCCACGACACCCGCGACAGCCTCGAAGCCAAAACCGCCGCCTACCGCCAGCATCACGCCGCGCCCAGCTACTGCTTCGCCCACCTCCTGCCGCACCAGCCGCAGGGCGACAAACCCGACACCGCCGCTGCCGAACTGCTGCAAACCCGCCTCAACAGCGAACCGCTCGCCCTGCAACGCGGCGACCATTTCCTCGACCTGCTCGACACCGCCATCGCCGCCCAACCGCGCGCCATCGGCTTTGCCCAGGGGCTGCCCGACCGCGAAACCCTCGCCCTCATCCGCGAGCAGGGCATTCTCACCTTCGCCATCGTCGGCAACCTGCTCGAAGCGCTGAGCGCGGACGACTTCGGCATTGACGTCCTTGTCCTACAAGGGATGGAAGCGGGGGGCGAACGCGCGGCCTTCACCAACAACCTGCCGCACGTCGAACAAACCGCGCTGTCGCTGTTGCAACAAGTCCGCGCTTACAGCAAAAAACCGCTCGTCCTCTGGGGCGACCTCACCGGCCCGGCCGATACCGTTGCCGCCATCATCAGCGGCGCGCAGGCGGTGATGCTTGACCGCCCCTTCCTCGCCTGCGCCGAAAACGGCCTTGAGCCCGACCTGCGCGAACGCGCCATCCACGGCAGCGAATACCAAAGCCACATCAGCGACCAGTACACCACCCGGCCAATGCGCTGCCTGCATCACCGCGCCAGCGCCATTGACGACGCCGCGCTGCGCGGCCAGGAAAACCTCTACGCCGCCGCCTTCGCACAACAGCCGGAAGAACGCCCGCTACCGGTCGCCATCAGCGCTATTGACGACCCGCAAAACCTCACCCATTACCTCAACCAGCAGGCACAGCACATCCGGCAGATGATTGCCTGACCCTGCCGCAACCAGAACCATAGGGGCGGTGCATAACCGCCCGTTTTTTTACATACACCCTCCCGCTACCCTGTATGTATAACCATCCACCGAAAGTTTCAGACAAGGCGCGCCGCTGAAGGCAGTACGCGGTTGTACGGCGCGGGTTTCCCTAAAAAATGGCTTTGCCATTTTTTAGGGTGCCCGGTCAGGCGGCGCAACACCGTATGAGGCTTTCGGTGGATGGCTATAAACACCCACCGGAACCCTGCCATGCTTCTTGACTACGCCCACCTCACCCTCGACGCCGACGGCCAACCCCGCAGCGACCACTACCACGACATCTACTACAACCCCGGTGCAGGTTTTGCCGAAAGCGAGCACGTCTTCATCAACGGCAACCGCCTGCACGCGCGCATTGCCCATGCCCGCAGCCTCACCATCGGCGAAGTCGGCTACGGCACCGGGCTGAACTTCATCCACACCGCCGACACCTTCCTCCGTGAAGCACCACCGGAGGCGCGGCTGCACTACATCAGCTTTGAACGCTACCCCATCACCGCCGAAACCCTCGCCGCGCTGCAACGCGACTGGCCGCAGCCCGGCATCCGCGCCGCCATCCTCGCGCAAAACCCGCACAACCATCCCGGCCACCACCTGCTCAAAGTGCATCAGCGCATCCACCTGCACCTCATCCAGGGCGACATCCGCGCCACCCTGCCGCAACTGCGCGCGCAGGTGGACGCTTGGTATCTCGACGGCTTTGCGCCGGCGAAAAACCCCGAATGCTGGACGGCGGAACTCATCGCCGAAATCGCCCGCCACAGCGCGGCAAATGCGACCGCCGCCACCTTCAGCGCCGCGCGCAGCGTGCGCGATGCCCTCGCGCAAGCCGGATTCCAGGTGGAAAAAATCCCCGGCTACGGCGCGAAACGCGACATGATTGCCGCCACCCTCGCCGCCGCGCCCGCGCGCGAGCCGCACTGGACCAACGCCCCCGCCGCCGCATCCGGGCGCATCGCTGTCATCGGCGCGGGCATCGCGGGCAGCACCACCGCGCGCGCGCTTGCCGAAAGCGGTCGCCACGTCGTGCTCTATCACAGCGACGCGCACCCGGCGGCAAGCACCGTCCCCGTCGCCGTGCCTTATCTCAACCCCGACAGCGAAGCAACGCCGAACCGCCCCTACCAAATCGCCGCCTGGCACCACGCCATGCGCGCGCTGCACCAGTACCCGCGCGACATCTACCACCCCTGCGGCGTGTACTGCCACGCGGCGGACGACGGCGAGCGCCGCCGCCAGCAGGCGGTGCTGGACGCGCAACTCCTGAACGATGCCGAACTGCAAGGCGACGCGGCGACGCTGTACTACCCGCGCGGTGGCGTCATCCGCCTGCCCGCGCTGCTCGCGGCGCTCACCGACCACCCCAATATCGAACGGCGGCAGGCGACGCTGACCGGCCTGCGCGACCTCGGCGAATACGCCGCCATCATCCATTGCTGCGGCTGGCAAACCGCGCTCATCCCCGAAACCGCGCTGCATCACGCCATCCGCCCGGTACGCGGCCAGGGCAGCCGCTTTGCCAGCGACACCGTGCCAGACGCCATCCATTGCGGCGCGCGCACCCTCATCCCCGACGGCGACCGCATCTACAGCGGCGCTAGCTTCGGCGCGAACGACAGCGACCTCACCCCGCGCGCGGCGGACGACGACGTGAACCGCGACGCCATCACCGCCCGTTACCCCGGCGCGGCGCTGCACTTTTATGACCACTACATCGGCATCCGCGGCGCGAGCCGCGATTACCTGCCGCTGGTTGGTGCGGTGCCGGACGCCGCCGACGTCGCCGAAAAATACGGCGCGTTGCGCCACGACGCGGGACGCTCCATCGCGCGCGACATCGCCCACCACCCGCGCCACTACCTGCATCAAGGCCTCGGCAGCAAAGGCTGCACGCAAAGCTGGCTCAACGCCGACATCCTCGCCGCGCTGCTCAACGGCACGCCCATCCCGCTACCCGCACCGCAACTGGAACGCATCACCCCCGCCCGCTACCTCATCCGCGCGCTCAAACGCGGGCAACTTTGACCCGGCAAACAGGCAAGAAAAAACCCCGTTGCCGGGGTTTCAACTAACACTTTGTCGCAAAAGACGGCGCCTTGCCATGTTTGCGTGCTGTTTGTAATGGTGGAGCCGTTTTTACTAATACGTCTGATGGCAACAATCGCGCCAATTCATCCAGCGCCTGCTTGTACACCTTGCGCTTAAAATGCACTACTTCACTCGGTGGGACAAAATAATCAATCCAACACCAGTCATCGAACTCCGGCGGCTGGTTTGACGCATTGAGATTCACCGCCAAATCACCGCTTTCCAGCCGCAGCAAAAACCACTTCTGCTTTTGCCCGATACACTGCACCATGCCGGGGCGACGCTTGCGGCGATAACGCACCGGCAGGCGGTAATAAAGCCAGTCCGCCGTCTCGCCGAGCAGCGTCACATCCGCCGGTTGCAGCCCCGTCTCCTCGAACAGCTCGCGCCACATCGCCTGCTCGCTCGACTCGCCCGCATTGATGCCACCCTGCGGAAACTGCCACGAATCCTGCCCGCTGCGCCGCCCCCAGAACGCCTGATTGCGCTCATTGAGCAGCACAATGCCGACATTGAAGCGGTAGCCCTGCGCATCAAAAATATTGTTATCCACTAAATCTCTGTTCATGCAATCTATTGTTTCATAAACACTGCTTGCGTACAACGCGCCGCCCGGCAAAAAGGTTTTGACGCCATCACGGATTCACGTTACATTAAAACCCATTAACAACCTTTCTCAACACCATCACCATGTACATTTGTATTTGCCAGGGCATTACCGATCGCCAAATCCTTGACGCCATCGAAAACGGCCACGCCAGCAGCGCGGCGCTGGCGGAAACCCTCGGTACCGGAACGTGTTGCGGACGCTGTCAGGAAACCGTGGAAACACTGGTACAAACCCACGCCAGACCGAAAGTTTGGCAGGCCGCCTGAAATCGCCCACAAAAAAGCCCCGCTTGCCGGGGCTTTTTTCATGAATCAATCCTCGTCGTCATCATCGTCATCATCGCTAAGCGGTTTGCTCTGCCCGAAAGGAATTTCCTCGCCCTTAATCAAACGCTCAATATTGCTGCGATGGCGATAAATCAAAATGGCGACCATAACGAATACCGCCGGACGCAACCAGGTGCCGGAATCGCCCGGCGCATAAAAAATCGTCGCAATCACGGCAAAGCCGGCGGCGCTCAAAGCCGAAAGCGAAGAAATCTTCGTATTCCAGAATACCGCCCCCCAAATACCGGCAGAAAGCAATGCCACCACCGGCGTCCAGCCGAGCAATACCCCGAAAGCCGTTGCAACGCCCTTGCCCCCTCTGAAACCAAAAAAGAACGGATACAAATGACCAAAGAAAGCACCCAGTCCGACCAGCATAATCGTCAAATTATCAATACTCGCCGGGAACATCGGATACAAAACATACTTGAATACAATGACGGGCAAAAAACCCTTAAGACTGTCGCCTGCCAGCGTCAATGCCGCTGCTTTCTCTCCGGCAATACGCAACACATTGGTTGCGCCCGGATTCATTGAGCCCAACGTGCGCGGATCGCCATAACCCATAGCGCGGCAAACAATTACCGCCGACGACAAAGAGCCACAAAAATAACCGGCGAATGCGCCCACAATCCAAAAAAGAAGATGTTGCATAAAAACCTCCGAATGCGATAATTCCCGTTTTTCAGCCCGTAACCCCATGAACTCACAAGATATCATTTACATCCATGCCATCAAGGTACGAACCGTCATCGGCATTTTGCCCCATGAACGCGCCATGAAGCAAACCCTGATTATAGATTGCGAACTGGGCACCGATACCCGTGCCGCCGGCAAAAGCGACGACATTGCCGACGCCCTCAATTACGCCGCCATCTGCGACAGCATCAGCGCATTCGCCGCAAGCGCCAACTACCAACTGCTGGAAGCCTTCGCCGAAGCACTCGCCGCTACCCTCCTCGAACAATACCCGGCCGCAAACATCCGCCTTGCCATCCAGAAACCGGGCGCACTCGAAGCCACCCGTGAGGTCGGCCTGCGCATATACCGCGAGCGAAACTGAAGCACTATAATGCGGACGCCTGAAAAACCACGGCGCACCAGCCCCTGGCACGCGCTGCTCGCCATCGCCCTCGGCCTGCTCCTCGGCGATCGCAGCGGCGGCCTGATCAGCTACTGGCTCGTCCCGGAAATCATGCGGCTGGAACTCAACTGGCTGGATTACGCGGCCAAAATCCCGCGCCTCCTGCAAACCGACTTTCCACCGGGCATCAGGAACACCATCCTGCACGCCAAACTCGCGGGCGCTGCCCTCGGCGCACTCACCGCGTATGCCCTCTACCATACATACCAAAAAAGGAAAAAACCATGTACAGACAACACTATGCGGCAGACGTAACCGAAGCATTGGACGGACAGACCGTCAAAGTCGCCGGCTGGGTACACCGTCGGCGCGACCACGGCGGCGTCATCTTCATCGACCTGCGCGACCGCAGCGGCCTCGTGCAAATCGTCATCGACCCGGACACCGCCGACGCCTTTGCCCTTGCCGAACAAGTGCGCAACGAATACTGCCTCGCCATCGAAGGCCGCGTCCGCCTGCGCCCCGCTGGCACCGAAAACCCCGACCTCGCCAGCGGCAAAATCGAAATCCTCGGCAAACAGCTCACCGTCCTCTCCAAATCCGAACCGCTGCCGTTCCAGCTTGACGAAGACAACGTCTCCGAAGAAATCCGCCTCAAATACCGCACCATCGACCTGCGCCGCGAAGTGATGCAAAAAAACCTCATCCTGCGCAGCAAAGTCGCGGCCAGCCTGCGCCGCTACCTTGACGAGCACGGCTTCATGGACATCGAAACGCCGATGCTGACCAAAGCCACCCCCGAAGGCGCGCGCGACTACCTCGTCCCCTCGCGCACCCACCCCGGCAAATTCTTCGCGCTGCCGCAATCGCCGCAACTCTTCAAACAAATGCTGATGATGAGCGGCTTCGACCGCTACTACCAAATCGTGCGCTGCTTCCGCGACGAAGACCTGCGCGCCGACCGCCAGCCCGAATTTACCCAGCTTGACATCGAAACCTCCTTCCTTGACGAAGAAGACATCCTGCAAATCATGGAGCCAATGGTGCGCGGCATCTTCAAACAACACCTCGGCGTCGAACTCGCCGACCCCTTCCCGCGCATGACCTATCGCGAAGCCATGCGCCGCTACGCCTCCGACAAACCCGACCTGCGCATCCCGCTCGAACTGGTGGACATTGACGACCTCGTCAAAAACAGCGGCTTCAAAGTCTTTGCCAGCGTCGCCGCGCAAGACAATGGCCGCGTCGTCGCCCTGAAAATCCCCGGCGGCGCCAAACTCACCCGCAAAGAAATTGACGACTACACCGCCTACGTTGCCCGCTACGGCGCCAAAGGCCTCGCCTACATCAAAGTCAACGACGCCACGAGCGTCGAAGGCCTGCAATCGCCCATCGTCAAATTCCTCACCGCCGCAGGCGGCGCAGAAGGCGCGATTGCGCTGGACATCATCAAACGGGTGGACGCGCAAAACGGCGACCTCATCTTCTTCGGCGCAGACAAAGCCAGCATCGTCAACGACGCCATCGGCGCGCTGCGCATCAAAATCGGCCATGACCTCAAAATGCTCACCTGCGACTGGGCACCGCTGTGGGTGGTGGACTTCCCGATGTTTGAATACGACGAAAAAGACGGCCGCTGGTACTCCATGCACCACCCCTTCACCCAGCCGAAAACCGCGAACCTTGACGAACTGGACACCAACCCCGGCGACGTCCTCTCGCGCGCCTACGACATGGTGCTGAACGGCACCGAAGTTGGCGGCGGCTCCATCCGCATTCACCGCGACGATATGCAACAGCGCGTCTTCAAAAGCCTCGGCATCGGCGAAGCCGAAGCACAAGAAAAATTCGGCTTCCTGCTGAGCGCGCTCAAATACGGCTGCCCGCCGCACGGCGGCATCGCCTTCGGCCTTGACCGCCTCATCATGCTGATGGCGGGCGCCAAATCCATCCGTGACGTCATGGCATTCCCGAAAACCCAAACCGCCTACGACCCGCTCACCGAAGCGCCGTCCGAAGCCTCCGAAGCCCAACTGCGCGAATTGCATATCCGTAAACGGCAAGTGGAAAAGAGCGAGTAAAGCCAAAAATAAAGGGCGGTGTAAACCGCCCTAAAAAATGTGAGCTTAATAATGGAAGTATTCATCTTTATAATTATTTTATCTCTGTTTTTGTCTTTTATCTCTTGGGCAACAGATAAATTTAACAACTCTAAGGCAGGCAAGATAACCAACGATGTTTTAGATACCCTTGAAAAAATTGCATCAGGAATGAATCAAGCTGCATCAGAAATGGAAAAAAACGTTTCTGAATGGGCAAGAAAAAGACAGGCAGAACGAGAAGGTATAACGCAAATAGAAATAAACAATAAAGCATCACGTTATGGAAATAAAAATGGACCGGAGACAAAGAAAATGAATGCGTGGAATGAATGGAAACAGCGCAATCGTGCAAAACTGAATGAACATCCTTATGGCTATGAAGAAATGTTCGTTAATATGGTGCTTATGCAAATTGGTGAAATCCAGCCAGCAGATGTTATCTCTCAATATCATTTTTGTGATGACAGTGGCAAGAATAGATATATAGATTTTGTCATAGAGAATAAATCCAAGAATTGGCTTTTACCTATTGAGCTGGATGGTTATTCAAAAATGCAAATGGGATATGAAAAGTTTGATGATTTTCTTGTTCGTCAAAATGCACTAATTAAACGTTTTAGTATAGTTTTACGATATAGTAATAACAAATTCCGTGATTACCCAACTTTAGTAATTAGAGAGATTAAAGAAACTCTAATACTACAACAGCAAGGAAAAATTATATCCAGACCCGCTATTGAGCGGCTTAATGAAGAGATAGAAAAGCTTAAGCAGTTTTTAGCCAAGACAAAACAAGAAAGCGATAAAAAGATTATAAAGATAATTGAAAACCACGAAAAACAAATAAAAATATTTGAAGAAAAAGAGCGTAATCATCAAGAAAAATTGCGAGAAGAGCAAGAAAAACGCATAGCAGCTGAACATAAACAGAAAGAAGTTGAACGTGAACGACAGAGAGTAGAACGAGAAAGGCAAGAGGCACTACAAAAGCAACTTGCAGCAGAAACCGAATGGCGAGAAGCCACACTTATTGCGATGGAAGCAGAACAAAAATATAATGAAGAGAAAAGAAGAAGAGAACTAATAGAAGAAAACCTTGAGGATGAACTTTACGACAGACCTTCTAATAACAATAAATGGCTATACGCAGGATGTTTTCTCTTTGCCGGAATATCCATTACGGCGGCAATAGTGTATTTCTTCGATAGACAGCCTGCACCCACGCTCCCCCGTATTGCACAAAACACAAACAGCGACAGGATGAATACTGCACCTCAGCAAATCGCGCCGCAATCTGTACCTGTGCCAGCAGCAACAATATCTACCCCGGCTACCGCTACTACCACTTCTACAACATCCGTACCAAGACCGGTAGCAGTACAACAACAGCAGCCTGCTCCCATACGAACCGCATCTACGCAAACAGCATATGTTACACAACCTGCCATAGACTATATTACGCCTTATGATGCAAAAGGCCACATCGGCGAAAATCATAAAGTTTGTGGCAATATTGCAGAAGTTAAAGAATTTAATAAAGGCTTTTATCTTAATTTTGAAGATAAATATCCAAACCAACCTTTTACTGCTGTTATTTGGAAAAGTAACAAAACTCTTGCCCGCCAGTCTGTACAATTTAGCGATGAATACATTTGTGTTTCTGGCAAAATCGAAGAATACCGCAAGAAGCCGCAAATAATCATCAAATCTGCATCTCAAATTAACCCCTAATTTTTGGAGTACACCATGAAAAGAAAAACCTTTATTGCCAGTTTGCTGGCAGTCATCCTTTGCTCCCCCGCTCTTGCCGATGGAGAACCGCGCATTGATGCAGGCAAAGCTCCCTTCCATGTTGGCAAGACTGTTATGGCTTGCGGGATATTGGCAGAAGTCAGCCATCAGGAGAGCATCCATTTCCTGAATTTTGACAAAAGGTATCCGGAGCAGACACTAACCATTGTTATTTTTGACAGTGATTATCTACCTTTTGAAGAACGGTTAGGTAAACTGGAAAATTATATTGGTGCAAAATTCTGTGCTAGAGGAAAAATTGAAGAATATAACGAGCGTTTGCAGATAAAAATGAAAAATCCGCAGTTTTTGCGCTTGATGAAATAAAAGAGCCCCCGGCCTTGAACTCCTGATACGCATATCAGGCAAAACCGGGGGGATTGATGCGGCGGATTATAGCAAAACGTGGCTAAATTCCCAACACCGCATGAGAACCGAGGCGGACAAGCAACAGTTTGTCCGCCTCCGTTTTTTCATAAAGCAGCACCAAATCAGGGCGAATATGGCAGTTGCGGCAACCGGCAAAATCGCCGCTCATATTATGGTCGCGGTATTTTTCCGCCAATGCCTCATCTTTCTGCAATGTTTCCAGCACGGCATTAAATTCATCCGCCAGCAGAAGCTGCCGGTATTGCCCTTTTAACTCGCGTTTCAAATCCCGCTTGAAACGCGATGTTGGCACTACCCTACGCATCATCCAAATCCTGCAATAACTCTGCCATATTGGCATAGCTTTTTAACGATTCCGAACGCGCTTCCTGCAAGGCCGCCAGTGTTTCTTCCCGTGGCGTCAGTACCGGATCAAACGGCAGACGTTTTTCCTGCGCGACGCGGGTCAACATCAGGCGAATCGCCTGCGATACCGTCATTCCCATCTCTGCCAATACCGAGGCGGCTTCCGCATTGATTTTTTCATCAATGCTGGTTTGTATCACGCTGTTTGCCATAAAAATACTCCGTTGGATACCGAAAACGGGGCGATTATCCCATCGCACTGCCGCCCTGTCCACGCGCCCGCGCACGCCCGCAGCCATGCTGCTACAATTCGCACCTTTTCCAATACAAGCAACCCCATGACCGAACTCGAACCGCACCTGCACACCCGTATCAACCGTTTCTGCGAAATTGGCGATACCCTCGCCGCAGAAGGCAAATACAGCGATGCCGTCGCCGCTTACCAGTACGCCTGGAACCTGCTGCCCGACCCCAAAGAAAACTGGGAAGCGGCAACATGGATACAGACCGCCATTGGCGATGCCCATTTTCTCAACGGCAATTACGCAGCCGCGCTGACCGCGCTGGAGCAGGCGATGCGCTGCCCCGATGCCATTGGCAATCCTTTTATCCATTTGCGCCTCGGCCAAACCCAATTTGAACTGGATAACAAAGACCGTGCCGCCGATGAATTGATGCGTGCCTATATGGGCGCCGGGGCAGAAATATTCGTTGGAGAAGCGCCGAAATATCTGCAATACCTCGGCACCGTTGCCGACGACATCGAAATCTCCCATCCGCTGCAATAAAGGAAACCCCATGCGCCAAATCATCTTCGATACTGAAACCACCGGCATGAATTTTAATGGCCGCGACAAATCCGAAGGCCACCGCATCATTGAAATCGGCTGCGTTGAGCTGATTGACCGCCGCCCGACCGAGCGTTATTTCCACCGCTTTCTCAACCCGGAGCAGGCGATTGATCCGGATGCGATGCGCGTCCATGGCATTACCAATGAGCGCGTCGCCAAGGAGCCGACCTTCGCCGCCGTCCTGCCGGAATTGCTGGAATACCTCGACGGCGCGGACGAACTCATCGCCCACAATATGCCGTTCGACCAGTCGTTTTTTAACCGCGAATTTGACCTCGCCGGGGTCGGCTACAAGCTGGAAGACCGCTTCCGCCTGCTCGACACGCTGGAGCTGGCGCGCAAAAAAATCAGCGGTATCAGCCGTTTCAGCCTCGACAACCTCTGCAAATACTACGGCATCGACAACAGCAGCCGCACCCTGCACGGCGCGCTGCTTGACTCGCAACTGCTGGCCGAAGTCTATCTGAAGCTCACCACCGAACAGTCCGGCTTCAACTTTGCCGCGCCCGAACCTGCCCCCGCGCCGCAACCGGCGGAAAACGCCACCACCGCTGCGCCCGTCTCCGCCGCAGCGGGCAGTCCCGCCGACTGGCAGACGGTTGAAGTGCCGGAAGAGGAAGCCGCCGCCCACCGCGCCATCATGGCCGGCCTACGCAAATAGTCGTCTTCATTGCCGCATTTCCCGCTTCGCTGATGCTGACTGTATCTGACGCGGAGGGCAGGGGAGGGCGGTATCCTGTTTTCTCACTTGAGCACAACCCATGCACACCATCCTCGCCAGCAACAACGCGAAAAAAATCGCCGAACTCACCCCCATCCTTGCCCGCTTCGGCATCACCATCCGGCCGCAGCGCGATTACGGCATTGACGAAGTCGCCGAAACCGGGCTGACCTTCGTTGAAAACGCCCTCATCAAGGCGCGCCATGCCGCCAAACAAAGCGGTCTGCCCGCGATTGCCGACGATTCCGGCCTGTGCGTCCCCGCGCTCGGCGGTGCGCCCGGCATCTACTCCGCCCGCTACAGCGGCGCGGGCGACGATGGCAACAACCGCAAACTGCTCGCCGCGCTGGAAAACGTCGCCGACCGCCGCGCGTATTACGTCTGCCTCATCGTTTACCTGCGCCACGCCGACGACCCGTTGCCGCTTGTCGCGCAAGGCCTGTGGCACGGCACCATTGCCCTTGATGCGCGTGGCAACGGCGGTTTTGGCTACGACCCGATTTTTATCCCCGCCTGCGACACGCGCACCGCCGCCGAATACACGGCGGACGAAAAAAATGCCGTCAGCCACCGCGCCCGCGCCCTCGCGACCTTTGCCGAACTTTATACAGACCTCGCATGAACCCGCTCATCACCACCCTGCCTGCCGCCTTCGGCCTCATCATGGGCGTCGTCGGCGCCATCTTCTACACCGGCAACAGCGCCCATCCCTTTTGGCGACGCTTCTACACCATCCTCCCCGGCATCGTCCTATGCTGCTTCATCCCGGCAGGGCTGAACAGCGCCGGCGTCTTCGCCCCTGACCTCGGCGGGCAAATCTACCGCTTCGCCGCTACCTACCTCCTCCCGGCGAGCCTCTTCCTCATGACCCTCTCGATGGATGTGCCGAAACTGCTCGGCCTCGGCTGGAAAGTGCTGGCGATGTTCCTGACCGCCAGCCTCGCCATCATCATCGGCGGCGTGCTGAGCCTCACCATCTTCCACCTCATCGCGCCGGAATGGGTCGATGGCGACCGCATCTGGCGCGGCTTTGCCACCATTGCCGGCAGCTGGATTGGTGGCGCGGCAAATCAGGCGGCGATGAAAGAGCTGTACCACGTCGATGGCGAACTGTTCGGCACCATGCTGCTGATTGACGCGACACTCGCCTCCGTTTGGCTCTTTGCGATACTGGCCATGGCGCGCCACGCGCCGCGCATCGACCGCTGGCTGAAAGCGGACACCAGCGGCATCGAACAAGTCATCAAAACCGTGGAAACCTACGAACGCGAACACGCGCGCATCACCACCCTGGCGGACATCATGCAAATGCTCGGCCTGACCTTTGCCGTGGTCGGCGTGAGCTACAGCCTCGGCAACGCGCTCGCCGCCTGGTTCGGCCAGTACCCGCTCGCCGCCGAATACAGCCTGAACAGTGCTTTCTTCTGGCAAGTGCTGCTCGTCACCCTCATCGGCCTCGCCCTCTCCTTCACCCCGGCGCGCAAACTCGACCACGCGGGCGCCTCCAAACTCGGCACCGCGCTCATCTATATCCTCATCGCCGCCATCGGTATGCAAATCCGCCTGAACGGCATCCACGAACAATGGCGGCTGCTGCTGGTCGGCGCGCTGTGGATGGGCATCCATATCGCCATCGTCTTCGCCGTCGCCCGCCTCATCCGCGCGCCGCTGTTTTACCTCTGCGTCGGCTCGAACGCCAACACCGGCGGCGCCTCCTCCGCCGCCATCGTCGCCACCGCCTTCCACCCGGCACTCGCCCCGGTCGGCGTGCTGCTCGGCATCCTTGGCTACACCTTGGGCACCATCGGCGGCTACATCACCGCCGAAATCCTGCGGCATATCGTCGGCACCTAAAAAAGTAGGGGCGGTTAGGCGAAGCCGCAACCGCCCGTCTGAATATTCACAACACCATGCGCCGCACCCTGCCGTTCCAGTACAAAAAACGCTATCGCTGCACCATCACCGTCTTTCGCGGCACGGTCATCAGCACCCAGAAAAACCGCACCGTCCACACCCACATCAGCGGCGAGGCGGCGAGCAGCCACACCCGTATCCACAACGAATTTTTCCTGCGTGACAAGGCCAGCGGCAAAGAAGAAGCGATTGAGCTGGAAAACTGGAACCTGTCGCTGCGCGAAGGACACGACGTCGCCATCGTCTGGATACAGGGCCGAAAAGAAGCGGACGCGCGCCCGGTCGCCATCTACAACTACAGCCTCGGCGAAGAAATCTGGGCGGAAAACCAGCTACCGGCAGCGCTGCAAATCCACAAACCGGTGGCGCTCGTCACCTTTTGCAGCCTGCTCTGGTTTCTCTGGCTGATTCTCTCGCTGGCGCTCGTCCTCAAACTGGGACTGTGGAAACCGCGCGCGGTTATGGTGCTGATCGGGATGTCATTTTTTCTGATCGCCCTACTCAACCACGTCCTGCTCAACCTCTTCAGCCACGACCGCGACAAAGAAATCCTCGAAGCGCGCGAAGCGCTGCGCCAGACTGTACGCACCTTCGCCGGGCAGTCGCGCGGCATCCGCCGCTTTGAGGGTTAGGGGGTGTTTCTCTCCACCGCGGCGCACCTTATGGGTGTGTGCCGCAGGCACGCACGCGTTTGCCGATGTCAAATTCCCGCGTGCGTGTCGGCTACGCCGCCACACACCCTACGCACCATCTACAAAAACGCCGCTTGCAGCGGTGTTTTCTGCAGGGCAAAGCCCGTAGGGGCGGTTAGGACGAAGTCCGTAACCGCCCGAACGATAGTATAGCCATCCACCGAAAGTTTCAGACAAGGCGCGTCGCCGAAGGCAGTACGCATTTGTACGGCGAGGCGACGCAACACAGTATGAGGCTTTCGGTGGATGGCTATAATGGGTCATAACACGATGATTTTGTTCGTAGGTTGGGTGAGCGAGGGACGAGCGACTGGAACAGCTCGCGCAGCGACAAGTATTGTTCGCGCAGCGAGAGAGACCCAACAATCTGAGGTGGTGTCCTAAAATGTATGCTGATAAACGGCGGGCAAACAAAAAGCAACGGA
>NZ_DBHKZK010000038.1:0-36537 GCF_057314735.1 Cardiobacterium sp. | reverse complement strand
TTCTATATCAACTACGGATTTGTTTGAGGCAGCATACATTTTAGGACACCACCACCTGCTGGACGGCATGGCCACAATGGGCAACGTCCTGAACGCCCCTCCGCCCTACCCGGACATCCGGGGCGGTTTCGCCCGCGATGCGCACGCCCTGCGCCGTGATGCCAGCACCGTCACCCGCCACCTGAACCGCCGCCTGCTGCAAGAATATGGCAAGCAAGAATACCCAAATCAAGGCTAAAGATCGACACACTTGCCGTCGCCTACCTGCGGCGAAGACACTAAGCAAACTTCCCCAAACCGCCTTCGGGCGGTTTTTTCATGCCCGCCCCGCGCGGGCTTTTTCATACAGGAGCACCCATGGCAGACACACTGATGGACGCCTATATGCAGGGCTACCAATGGCGGCAGGGCGTGGACAACGACCGCATCAACCAATGGCAACAACAACAGCGTAACCGCATCCTGCTTGACGGTGCGCAGATGCAGCTGGAGAACGACGCGCTGCTGCGCGGCAACCGTCTGCAAAACGCCTACGCGCAACTCTTGAACGACACCTCGCGCCAGAACTACGACCGCCGTTTGCGTGAAGCGATGGAAGACGCCAGCTTTGCCAACGAAGCGGCGCGGCTCAGCAGCACGACGGCGCAGTACAACAACAGCGGCGACCTCGCCATGCAGCAACAGCGCTTCCGTGCCGCGCTGGAGCCGTTGCAACTGGAGCACGACCGCACCGGCTTGCGCAGCGACATTGCGAGCGGACAGGACAACATCAGCCTGCGCGGGCAGAACGTGGACTTTCGCAACCGCAGCTACGGCAACGCCTTCGACGCGCTCGACAGCGGCTATCGCGCCACCACGGCGAACAACAACTACGGCGCGCAGACGGCGAACCAAAGCACGGAAATGGCGAACGACACCTACGACATCCGCCGCAACACCAACAGCATCAACGCCTCGACGGGCTTGCAGGACGCGCTGACCGGTGGCGCCATCGCCAAAGTGAAACAGCTCAACGCCACGGCGGAGGCGAAGGCGGCGCAGAACAGCCGTGAGCTGCTGGAGCAAGCGGCGAACCTGCACTACCAAACCGGGGCGGCGGGAGCGGCCGCGCAGAACATCGAAGCCGGGCTTGGCCTGCAACAAGTACAGCGCACCGCGCGCGCCAACGAGCTGCTGCGTGCCGCCATACTCGACAACAGGCAGAGCCCTGACGAAATCGCCGCGTACCTGAAAAACGTGTACGCCGACCCGAACCGCCCGCCGGAAGACCGGGCGGCGGCGTATGAAGCGCTGCAAATGCAGACGCAGCAGACACAGGCAAAACCGGCAGATCCTGCCGTCATCAACGCCATCTACAGCAACCCCCTGCCGCTGGCGGCGCAGACCTTTGGCTGGGAAGACATCTCCCCGGCAGACAGCACCGGCACCCGCCGCGCCTACCAGAACGGACAAGTCGTCTGGGCGGGTACGGACAACGAACTGCGCGCGATACTGTTGCGCCGTGTTGGTGCGCCAGATGCGGCGATGGAAAAAATCTCATTTGAAGAAGGCGCACAGCGGGCGCGTAACGTCAATGCCAACACCCAGTTTGCCCTTGCCGGACAACAACTCCCTTCCCCCTACTACGCCAAGGCAGGCAGCGAAGAAGCCCAACGGGCGGCCATCGCACAGACCCAGGCACGACTGCGTTCCGCACTCGAAAGCGAAAGCCTGCGCTACGACCCGGCCAGCCAACAATGGGGCAGGGTGAGTGCCGACGGCAACAGCTTTGAGCCGGTGCCGCTGCGCACCATCCAGAGCATTGCCGCCGCGCACGGGCTTGACCTGAATGCCGCGCCCGCCCAAACCGCCATGCGCCAGCTCAACCTGCCGCCCGAACTGCAAGCACAAGCCAAACCGCAACGTCAGCTGACCCTGCCCGCCGACATGATCACCGGCATGAGTGCCATCAATCCGGTCGGCACGGCGGTGAACCTCGCCACCGGACTCTACCGGAGCGAAAAATGAGAGCCGGAGAAAGCCGCGCCCTGATGATGGGGCTGGAGCAGGACAACCAACTGCCGCCGGGCATCCTGCAAGCGGTGGGCGAGGAGATGACGGGCTACCGCGCCGACAACCCGCTCCTGCCCGCACACGTTGCCCGCGACCCCGACCGCGCCAACGAACACCAACAAATGGCGGCACGCATGAGCGAAAAACTCGCCGAGTTTGGCGGCGTCGTGCCGCTGGCGATAGATGCCTACTACCGCGGCGACAAGGCCACCCGTGCCAGTCTTCAGGGCGCAGGCTTTCCGGCAGAGGCGAGCGAGCGCGTTTACAAAACCCTCGCCCGCGCGCCGAAATACGGCGGGCAGGACTGGAGCGCCGGGCAGGGGGCGGAAGCACTCGCGCAAGTGATGGGCAAACCGGCACGCGACTACAGCGGCCTGGCGAACGCGCCCATCCCCAAACCGATCGCCAAACCGCAGCTGCAACAACGCCAGGACGGACGCTGGACGACGGGCGACACCTTCTTCGACGCGATGATGTACATCGAAAGCGGCAACCGCAGCCACGACGCGCACGGCAACATCATCACCTCGCCGACCGGGGCGAAAGGCCTGTACCAGTTCACCAAAGGCACCGGCGCCACCTACGGCCTCGTCGGCAAAGGCTACGACCGCCGTGGCGACCCCGAAGCCAACTTCATCGGCGCACAACGCCTCGCCGCCGACAACGCCCGCGCGCTCGCCAAGGCAGGCATCCCCGTCACCCCGACCACCCTTTACCTCGCCCACCAACAAGGCGCGGGCGGCGCGGTCGCCATCTGGAATGCGGCGAAAAGCGGCAAAGAAGTGCCTGCCGACGTCCGCAGCAACATGAACCACAACAACGGCCGTGGCAAAACGGCGGCGCAATTCATCCAGTTCGTGGACGGCAAAGTACAGGACGCGGTAAACAAGGCACGCGCAGGCGGCGCCCGCGACGGTGCCTACATGGGCGCCAACGTGGACGTACCGGAATTGCCTGCCTTTGCCGCCAATGCCGAGGCGCCGGGCGAAGGCGTGGAACGGGATTACGGCGCGGGATTGCCGCGCGGCCTGCGCAACAGCTACGAGCCGGACGACGACGCAGGGGCTGCCCGAACTACAGGCGACCAGCCGGAGCACGCTGCACGCCCGACCATGCCGGGCGACCTTGCCGCGCAACTGAACAACCCCGTGCTTGGCCAAAGCGCGCAGACCGTGGACGGACAAAGCACCGACCAATGGCAGGACGCCGAAAGCACACAAGCCAACCTCACCACCGGCATCGACTGGCTGGCCAAACTCGACGACGCCTTCCGCACCGAACCGGAGCAGGCCGCCCCCGTCACCCTACAAAACATCATCGCGGGCATGGTCGCCCGCGCTACCGGAGCAAACCGCACATGAACCCGATGAACCCCCTTACCCCGACCCCGCCCGTGAACGACCTCGACGAACAAATCGCCAAACTGCGGGCGATGGCGAGCGGTAACTACGACTGGAGCCAGCCGGTACCGCAGGGCGTGTACACCAAAATCCGTGGCATCGAAGCGCCCCAACAACAACCACAACAGACCGCCATCCAGGGCGACATCCTCGGCGGCTACCGCGAAGAAATGGCCGCCGAAGCGGCGGCCAAACAACAGGCACGGGCGACGGCGGGCGAAGTATTGAGCTCGCTGGCATCACCGGGCAAGTTCATCGGTGCCATCGCCGAAGGCCTGATTAACGCCGCGCCGCAAGTGGCGAAAAAATCCGGCGCCGGCCTGGGAGAGATGGCCTACGATCTGCTCCCCTTCACCCGCGACATGGAAGCCGACGTGCGCCGCGTCACCTACCAGCGCGAAGACGACGCGCGGGCGGCGCGACTCAAACAGGCGGCGGCGGACAAAAAAACCGCGCGCGAAACCCTGGACGCCTTGCGCGCCACCCCGGAATTGCCGGGCAAAGACTTCGGCAGCCAAATCGCCAACGCCGTGCGCAAAGGCGCCATCAAGAACCTCAGCAGCCGCGCGCTGCTGGCGCAGAGTGCCGACATCATCAAACCCGAACAACACGAGCGCGATGCCGACTTCACCTCACGCTGGGCGCGCTACGTGGACGCCCTGCGCGAAGGACGCGCCGAAGCGCCGGAACAACTCAACGCGGGCAGCCTCGCCTACGGCATGGAACAATGGGAAAAAGCCAACCCTGACGCACCGCTGGACCGCAGCCAAAAAGCGCCGCGCATCAGCAGCGACGACGCCAAAGTCAAAGTCCCCTTCCGCAGCGGCTTCCTCGACTATATGCAAGAAGCCGCCGCCAACGCCGACCGGGCGCTATCCGATCCGGCGCGCAACCCCTACAAACCCGGCACCCTGCAATACTACGGCTACAACATGGGGCAGAGCGGCCTCCAGTACGGGGCGGGCATCGCCGTTGGCCTGGCCACGCGCAACCCGACCCTGGCCGCCGCCGTCATCGGCGTACCGGTTGCGGGCGAAGCCTACGCGGATGCGCGCGCGGCAGGCGCCGACCCTGACACCTCGCTGGGCTACGCCACCCTCTACGGGCTGGCCGAAATGCTACCGGAGCGGATGGTCATCAAAGGCCTCATCAACAGCGCGGGCAAAGGCTTCGTCAAAGGACTGGTGAAGAATGCCGCCAGCGAAGGCCTGCAAGAAGGCGTGACCGAAATCCTGCAAACCGCACTCGACCAGGGCTTTGACATCAACGCCGCCCCCAACATGACCGCGCGCGACTTCTTCTGGAAAGTGGCGGACGCCAGCATCACCGGCGCCTTGATGGGCGCGGGCGCACACAGCGCGCAGCACGCCATCACCGCCGTACAAGAAACCGACGAACAGACACGCGAACGCTTCCACAACGAACTGGCGAACTTCCTCAGCCAGGCCGGACAGAACGCCGCCGCGCAGAACGGCACCCAGCCCGCAGTACCCCCCTCCCCCGCTGGGATTAGCCAGCAAACCTCGCAGCCCGCACCGGCGCAATGGACACAGGCCGACATCGACGCGATGAAAGCCGCCGACCCGGCGAACGCCGCCACCATCCAGGCGCAGTTTGACGCGCTGACCGACCCGAACCTGCCGCCCACCGGACAACAGGGCGCGGCGCAGAGCCTCGCCGCCACCTGGCAGGCACAACAGGCGGCACAACAGGCCGCCAATCTGCCCCCCTCCCCCGGTGGGGGAGGGGCTGGGGGTGGGGTTAGCCAGCAAGCCTCGCAGCCTGCTGGTACCCCCGTACAGAACGCCCCGCCGAGCCAATGGACACAGGCGGACGTGGACGCGCTGAAAGCGGCGAACCCTGCCTTTGCCAACAACCTGCAACTGCTGTTCGACGCGGCGAACGACCAGAGCGTCCCGGACAGCACCCGCGCCGATGCCGCCCAACAACTGGCCGCCGCGTGGCAGGCCACCGCATTACCACCCGCCGGTTCTACCCCGAACAACGCGGCAGGACAACCTAACCCCACCCCCGTCCCCTCCCCCACCGGGGGAGGGGTGAATGGCGCCACCAATGCCCCGGCGGTGAACCCGCCCAGCCCACACGGTACCTCACCCTTTGACCAGTTTGACCAGGCGGGCATCGACGCCGTGCGCGGCATCAACCAAAACGACGCCGCCCGCATCGAAGGCATCCAGAACGCGCTGAAGAACAACGCCCTGCCGCCTTCGATGGCACAGGCGATGCAACAACAACTCGCCACGCTGGCACAACAATACGCGGGCATGACCCTGGGCGCGCAACCAGCCGCCAACCCCGCGCCCACCGGAACGCCCCCCTCCCCCCGTGGGGGAGGGGCCGGGGGTGGGGTTAGCCAGCAAGCCGCCAATGCCAATACAGCGAACCCCACACAACCCGCCCCGGCGAACGGCGCACAAGGCGGCACCACCTACAGCGCCGCGCCTGCCATACAGCCCCCTCCCTCGCAGGGTGTACCGGGGAACGCAGGGGCGGGTAGCGGTAGCGTAACCCCCGCCGTCCTGCCCCCCCCCCGCAGCGAAGCGCAGCGGGGGAGGGTTGGGGAGGGGGTAGCGCCAACAATGGCACCACCGGAGCAGCCACCTACAGCCCGCCACCGGCGAACACACAGGGGCAGAGCGTCGCGCCCGCCAATGCCGCTACTCCCCCCTCCCCCGGTGGTTCTACCCCGAACAGCGCGGCAGGACAGGCAAACCCCACCCCCGCCCCCTCCCCCACAGGGGGAGGGGTGAACGGTTCCGCCCCTTCCTACACCACCGCGCAACCGGGCAGTGCCATCAGCCAGCAGGAGCTGGACGAACTCAAGCGCGACCTGCCGCAACAGGCGCAGAAAATCCAGGACCTCTACGACGCCACTACCGACCAGGCACTACCGCAGGAAGGCCGCGACGGCGCGCAGCAAAGCCTCGACGCCATCCGCCAACAGGCGACGGCGAACCATCGCGCGAACATCGACCGCGCCGCGCTGGAAGCACACCTGCGCCGCGTGCTGGGTGCCGACCTTGCGCGCCGCATCCGCTTTGACGGCATTATGAGCGACGGCAGCGTCCTCACCCAGGAAGGCGCGGCGGACGCCGACGGCAGCATCGTGCTGAACCTTGACGTCATCCAGGCCTACATCGTGGACGGCAAAACCATCCAGAGCCGGGAACAACGCGCGGCGCTGGTCGCCTGGCACGAACTCTATCACCGTGGCGAAGCCGTCTATGGTGCCACCCCGCCCGGTGCGCAGGCCTACCGCGACATGATTGCGCGGATGTACCAAAACCCGGCGCTGCGCAGCCTCGCCGAAGCCATCCAGGCAGAGCGTGCCGCCGCGGTAGCACAGGGCGCCGACCCGCGCATCCTCATCGACAACGAAACCGCGATGCGTGAAGCACTGGCCGAAGTGGCGGGCGCGCTGGAAAGCGGCGCGGGCGTGGACTACCTGACGCAGCGCTACGCCGACTTTGCCATCCCGCGCCAGCACGTTCCGGCGCTGGGCAGACTGCTACAGGCGGGCGCGCGCACCTTGCGCAAAATCGCGGGCAAACTGCGCGGTCGCCCGTACACGGAACAACAACTATCCGACGCCGAAGCCTACCGGCTGTTTGCCAGCGTGAACCAACTGCGCGGCGCCGATATGCCGGGGCAGAACCCGCAAGCGAACCCGGCGCAGAACACGGCTACTCCCCCCTCCCCCCGTGGGGGAGGGGCTGGGGGTGGGGTTAGCCCGCAAACCTCGCAGCCCGCTGGCAACCCCGCCCCCGCGAACAATCCGCCGGGCGCGAACCCACCGCAGAACCCGCAGGGCGCCTCGCCGAACCCGCTGAATCCGCAGGCACAACGGCAGGCACCCGCTGGCGTCGTCTATTCCGCCAGCCCGCAGACCATAGAGCGGTACAACGCCTACGTGGATTCCATCTTCGACGGCACGCACACGCCCAAACCACGGGAAGAAATGAGGGTACTGGACAGCTCCGACCTGCTGGGAATGCTGGGATTGGGCAACAAGCCAGTAGTGTTACAGGGCGAGAAAATCGTCAAGGGCTTTAACGACCATCCGAACCTGACGGCAGAGCATTGGAAGAAAGCGCCTGAATGGCTGGACAACCCCGCGCTGATATTCGACAGCGTGCAGGTGAACGGGCGGCTGGTCTTTATTGCGCCGGAGCAAATCAACGGGCAGCCGGTGCGGCTGATACTCGACCCCGTGCATCGGGGCGGCGGCTCGCAATATAGCCTGCTGGTGAGTATGCACGACCAAAGCGAAGGCAACTATGACGTGCTGGGGAAAGACTGGCTGAAGGAGAAGAAGAAAACGCAGGTCAAGACAAGCGGCGCGGAGAGCCAGAGACTGCGCACCATCTTGCGTTACTACGATACAAAAAAATCCCGGTTAGTTCTCACCGCAAGGCAGCGACAATTGCTGACGGCAGTTATTGAATCAGGTGCAAGGCCAGAACCACACGTGTATGACACGCGCTTCCAACGCGGCACTTCTAACCGGGGAATGCCCATTCTAAACGAGTTGAACCTCAAAAGCTACCGCGACAGCGGGCAGACGGTAACGCCGAAGACGTCGGTTGACCACAGCGCCTTGCTCAACCCGGCAGAAAGCGCAGAAAGCGCAGAAAGCACGACGGAGACGCAGGAACCCACGGAGACCGCACCGCGCGACGACAGCGCAGCCAACAACAACATCCGCTACAGCGTGCCACCCGCGTTGCAAACCCAACTGGACAAGCATGACCCCGCCCGCTACGGCGCACTTGCCAACGCCTTTGCCACCTACGAAGCGGCGGGCTACGAGGCGGCACGCGACAGTCTCATCCAATGGGCGGAAGAACACTACGCCGGGCAGGGACTGGGAGCGATGCGGCTCGTGCTGGACGGCTACCACCACGAACGGCAGAGCGGTGTCGCCATCAACATCCCGCCGCCCGCGACCTTGAACGATGCCAAAGCGCAGGCATTGGCAGACTTCATGGCGGGCATCCCTGCCCGCGCACAAGAAGCGGCTGCACAAAAACGGGAGATGGACGCGCGCGCCGCCGCCGGCCTGCCGCTGCTATTCTCGACCACGCCGGACGGCACCTACTACCGCCGCAACAACCGAGCCGAACCGTACAACGATGACTTCGTGATGATGTTCGCCGACAAAACAGACCGCCTTGAACACTACGGCAAAAACCTCTGGCAAATCCCGCCGGATGCCGGGGCGCGCGTCTATGCCGGTTCCGAAGAATTCCGCACCGCCATGCGTGAATGGCTGGAAAAAAACGAAACCTGGTTCAAGGAAATGGGCTATGCCAAGCGCCCCGGCTGGATTGAAACCCTGCTGGACGAAGCCAACCCGGATGATATCGTGGACAGCGCGGGCTTTTGGGACATTGCCGACCGCTCCGTCATGCGCTACTTCGACGAAGAAGTGATGCAGCCCAACGGCTGGGACGTGGTAACCACCAATGACGGCGCCATTACCTTCAACCCTGACATCGTGGAGCGGGTAGAGGAGCCGGAAGACGACTTTGATGAATGGCTGGAAGCACAATACGAAGCCTACAAGGCAGCCCACCCGGAACAGGAAGAAGCCGAAGAAGAAGCCGAACCGGAACCGCTGGAAGAAATTCCGGGACGCGCGCTGAAGGGCGACACCGTAACGCACCAGGTATATGACCTTGACCTTGATAAAACCTGGAGCTTTACCAACGGCGAAGATGCCGCCGCCTTCAAGCAGCGCAAAGGCGAAGAAACGGGGGATGCCGGGCGGTTCATGCTGCAAGAGGTGGAGCCTCATGTGAAGGAGTACGATCCGCTGTACTCGGCCCCGCCGGTGCCGTCGCAACTGGCGAGCGAACGCCTCGCCACCATCCGGGAGAGCGGCGGACGCCGTGCCTACGACGAGGCGGCGAAACGCGGGCGCACCGTACTCTCCTATCACGACTGGCTCACCGTGCGCAGCCCGTCCTTCAAGGCATGGTTTGGCGACTGGCAGGCGGGGGAAAGCTCCCGCGCCGTGCATCCACGTACCGGCGAGCCGCTGAAAGTGTATCTGCGCCGCGCCGCCCCCGGCTACATGACCTTCACCGACAAGGCGAACCCGCGCGCCGCCTTTGCCGGATTCATCCGCGTGGACAACGACGCCAGCGGCGGCGTGTGGGCGGTGTTCGACCGCAACCAGCTCATGCCCGCGCCCGAACCTGTTCCCCCCACGCCCTCCGCTGCGCAACCCGCGTACTCGACTGCGCCGCAAGAACGGGTGAGCCGCTTTGCGCAGGCGGTGGATGCGATAGCCAACGGCACACCCGCAGCCTCACGCTACATCCGTTTGGGAACGACGACGCCGGAAGCCTTGCAACTGTCAGGGTTGCCGAACGTACCGATTGACATCGAAAGCGCCGTCATCCGCAAGGTCATGAACGAGAACATTGATAACGGCCACGGGCATAACCTGACAGCGGAAGAACTGAAAAAACTGCCGCGCTCGCTGAACAGACCTATTGCGGTATTGCGCTCAAACGCGCGTTCTACCAACCCGGACGGCTATATCGTGCTGACGGAGCTTGTGGAAGAAGACATATTGACGGGCGAGAAAAAGCCGGTTGTTGCATCGCTATTCCTGCGCGACGTCAGGGACGGGCTACAGATAACCCGCATCACGAGCGTTTACGGCAAATGGAAATCCCAAATCAACAACGCCCTGCAACATGACCCCATCAAATACTGGGACAAAGAAAAAGGTCCGCAATTTCTGACCTCGCTCAGGCTTCAATTGCCTACTCGCCTAAGGTCAGATGCGAACCTTCGTAGGGCAAATATTAAAACCAACGAAGACCTCAGTCAAGACGGACTGCGCGACGACGCACCGCTGTACTCCACCGCGCCCGCAGCGCTCGCCGCTGCCTACTCCGTGCCGCCGTGGGAGCTGCGCGCCGAACCGCCGACACGCGCCGCACTGCGGCAACGCATCCTCGACTGGTTCGCCGACCCCGACCGGCAAGACAAATGGTTCGACAACCAGGGCGAGCTGGAGCGCATCATGAAAGCGCACCCCGGCAACACGCTCGCCGAAGCAGTGCGCAACAGCTACAAAACCTACAACGCCAAAGTGCAGCGCGACATAGAGCGCGAACTCAAGCCGCAGTTTGACGCCATCGCCGCCCGCCTCGGCGCCGAATACAAACGGCTGCGGCAAAGCGTGCCGATGTACCGGGGCCTCTCCACCGCCGACGGCATGAACCTCTTCATGGAACACCTCGACAAAATCGGCAAATACATCTACCACGGGCGCGAGCGCAACCTGGAAATCGCCATCCGCACCGGCGGGCAGGACATGGCGGGCAGCGGGCGGACAGATGCGGAAATCGCCGAAGTAGAAGCCTTCTTCAACCAGCCGGAACACGGCGGCGGCGAACTCATCCGCCTCTATGATGACCTCTACCAGAACCAGCTGAAAAAAGTGATGGACGCCGCCGACGCCAAACTGCGCGCCGCCGGACTGCTCACCCCTGAAATGGAAGCGGCGCGGCCGCAATACCGCTACTACATCCCGCTGTATGGCAAACCCGAACTGGAAGACCCGGCGCTGTCTGCCAACATCAACGACAGCTTCAGCGCGCGCACCGGCGGCAACACCATGACACGCGACACCCTGCAAAACCGCACCCACAACGCGGGCGGGCGCCACGGCACCGAAGCACACAACCTCTTTGAAACCATCTTCACCCAGGCAGAAATCGCCATCCGCCGCGCACAAATGCAAGAGCCGAAGCGCCGCCTGTGGGACTTCCTGCAAACGGCGGAAGGCATCGCCGCCTTCGACGCGCAAACCCAAAGCCACACCATCGGCGCGGGCAACACCAACCCGGTGAACGCCGCCGGACAACTCACCTGGCAGACGGCGGCAACCGCGCCGAACCAAATCGTGTGGCAGGACGGCAACCAGATCCACATCATGACCATCGGCAACGCTCGTGCGCTTAACGCCGTGCGCAACTTCAACCAGCCCGCCTTTCCCTACGACGGCGACCCCAGCAAACAGCCCGGCGCCGCCGCCTACCACGCCGTCGGATGGGCGACGCGCTTCATGGGCAGTATGTACACCCGCTTCAACCCCTCCTTCATCCTGCGCAACAAAGTGATGGACAGCCTGCAACAATGGCAGTTGCTGCTGGCCGACGCGCCGGTGGGCAACATGACGACTGCCAAAGGCGTGCAGGGCTACCTCGAAGCGGCGGGCAACGTCGCCGGGCGGATGGGGCTGGTCATGAACGCGATGAAATACAACATCCTGTGGACGGGCAGCATCGGCAAAAACAGCGAATACCAACAATGGCTGGAGCGCTACGCCGCGCAGGGTGGTGTTACCAGCTATGCCACCTTCCTCGGCCGCGACAGCCTGCTGAACCTCTCCCGCGCTGCGTGGAAAGAAGCGGCGACGGCGGGCGAACGCGCGCGCCATCCCGGCGATGCCCTCACCTGGGGCGGCAAACTGCTGGACGGCCTCAACAACCTCGCCGAAATGACCACCCGTGTCAGCGCATTCCGCGCGCTGGTAGAAGCAGGCGTTAGCGAAGAACGCGCCGCCAACTACGTCAAAGACATCATGAACTTTGA
The DNA here is from genome assembly GCF_057314735.1 of Cardiobacterium sp. Lineage (NCBI taxonomy): Bacteria > Pseudomonadati > Pseudomonadota > Gammaproteobacteria > Cardiobacteriales > Cardiobacteriaceae > Cardiobacterium > Cardiobacterium sp. Next base: position 24,448 of record NZ_DBHKZK010000038.1, on the reverse strand, counting down.
GACCAAAGGCGAAAACGCACGCCACGCCAACGCCCTCTACCCCTTCTTCACCACCAGCCTCTACGACGCGCGGCGGCTGTTCAAGGTGCTCTCGAAGAAAGAAGGGCAGGTAGTCTTCACCGCGCTGGTCGGCTTCAGCTATGTACTATGGGCGACGATTGCAGCGGCGACCGGCGACGACGAAGACGGCGTGGCGTGGGTGGACAAATACCCGATGGGCGTCGCCGCCCGCTACGCCATCATCCCGATCAGAAGCGACGACGGCAAAATGCGCGGCGAAGGCATCCGCATCCCGCTCGGCTTCGGCCTTGGCCGACTGGCGAACACCGTCGCCCTCTCGGCGCGGCGCTTCAAGAACGGCACCGATAACACCGGCGAGCTGGTGAGCAACCTGGTGAACCACGCCGCCATCGGCAGCTTCTCGCCCTTGCAACCCTCGGACGTGAACATCGCCAAAGACCCGACCTACTGGCTGGCACAAACCTTCGTGCCGCAAGTCGCCAAACCGCTGCTGCAATACGCGAGCAACAAAAACTGGCGCGGAATGCCCATCTACAACAGCGACCAGTACCGCAGCGACGGCGACCTCGACTACAACACCGGCATGGAAACAACGCCGGACGTGTTCAAAACCATCGCCGAAAAATGGTACGACGCGACCGGCTACGACGTCGCCCCCGAAAGCCTCGCCCACTGGTACAACGCGGCGCTGGGCGGCCTGGGTGCGGACATGGCGGGCGTTGCCGAAACCATCCTCGACCAGACCGGCCACGGCAACAAAAGCGCGGCGAGCTGGTACAAAGCGGCGCCGGTCATCGGCGGCTTCGTCCAGGGCGCACCAGCAGAGGACCGCGAACGCTACTACGCCTACCGCGACGCGGTGAAAGACGGCAGCGCCCGCTACATGAACGCGGCGATGCGCGGCAAAAACGAGACAAAATACGAAGATGACGTGTACTGGCAGGCACGCTTTGACGCCGTAGAAAAACAACTGCAACGACTGCGCAAACAGCGCAAACAACTGCGGCAAATGCTGACGGGCGACGAACGGCAGACAATGGAGCGGGAATACAACGACGCCATGCTCAACCTCCAGCGCGGCATGGTACAAGAATTTGAAACCCAAACCGGGCGGCGGAAATAGCGCTGGTGGGGCTTGCCCCACCGCAGCCCGCAGGGGCGGGAACGACACATCCCTTGACTTCGTATTTATGGAAACATACACTTTACGCACAGCATCATTTTCGGAAAACCAATGCAGTACAAATACAAAGACAAGAAACTGCAAAAGCTGGCACAGGGCGAGTTTGTCAAAGAATACTCCTCGGACACAACCCTCGTCAGGGCATTCCACAAATGTATCAATCAAATTAAAGCAGCAAAGAACCTGAACGACCTGAAAAACATCAGGGCACTACACTACGAAAGCTACCGGGAAAGACCGGAATGCTCCGTCCGCCTGAACAAACAATGGCGTCTGATGGTGCGCATGGAGGGTGAGGAGATGGTGATATGCGCCATAGAAAACTATCATTAAACTTGGGGTAAGGGCATGGGTAACACACAACAAGAGGCATTCCATCCGGGTGAATACCTCAAAGACGAACTGGAAGCGCGCGGCTGGACACAAAAAGAACTGGCAGAAATGATTGACCGCCCGCCGCGCATCATCAACCAAATCATCAGCGGCAAGGCCGGCATTACTGCCACCACAGCACACCAACTGGCAGCCGCACTTGGCACCAGCGCCGAAATGTGGATGAACCTGCAAAGCCAGTACGAGCTGGACAAAGAACAAATTGACCGGGACAACATCGCAGCCAGGGCGCAATTCCGCGAGACATTCCCCTTCTACACCGAAATCGTCAAACGTGGCTGGATACAAAAAATTGCCGATATTCATAAGCGGATGCAGGCGATGCAAGCGCTGCTGGGCAATATGACAAACTTTGCTGCCAAAACCCGGAACGAACTGTACAACAACCATCCGCCAATCCAGCAGGCGTGGATTGCTCATGCGCGCCAAATGGCCGCAGCCATCACCCTGCCGACGGCGTTCAATGCCAACAGCAAAGATACCCTGCTGGCAACACTACGCGCCTTGCTGGACAGGGTCGAAAAAATTGCCACCGTACCGGACATCCTGCACGCACACGGCATCCGCCTCATCTACTCGCAGGCGCTGAAAGGCTCCAAAATAGATGGTGCCTGCTTCTGGCTGGACAATAACAGCCCGGTCATCGCCATGACGCTGCGCATGGATCGCATCGACAACTATTGGTTTGTGTTACGCCACGAACTTGAACACGTTTTCAATGGCGATGGCAAAGCAGAAACCATCGTGGACGAACCGGAAACCCTCAATACAGAAACCGAGGGACTGCCAGAGAGTGAACAACTGGCCAATGCCGCCGCCGCAGAATTCTGCGTACCACAACGGGCGCTGGATGATTACTGCGTGCAGCACCGGGGAAATCTCTTTGCCGGTGATGCACTGGAAACATTCGCCCAACAAATACAACGGCACAAAGGACTGATAGTCGGCCAACTGCAACACCGTACCCAAAAATGGACGCATCAGCGCCGTGCGCTTGAACCCGTGCGCGCCATCATCCTTAAAAGCGCACCCAACTGCGAGGGGTGGGATATGTAAACCCGAAAAAGAAAAGGCAGACATATTGCCATATGCCTGCCTTGACCAGCCCTGCGTTCAGAGCCGGAAGCGACTGAACGGGAACCGGGGTGCTCCATGAAGAAGCGGTGTACATTGACAGCGTACCTGCCAATCATGACACACCTCCGGCGAACAGGCAACCCTGCTTCCTCACCGGAGATTGACATGATCCATTGCCAATACCCGAAAGCAGTACACGTTACCCGGTACAAACGCTTTCGCCTTGGTCGGTGGGAGAATGTGCGCGAGCATTGCCGCAGCTATCCCAACCAAAACCAGTAACCACGACGCCCCACACGGGGCGTCTTTCTTGTTCCCCATCCACGACGCACAAAACCATTTGTGCATCAAAAAACACCGAAAATGAGACACAACCATGAGCATCACCCCCATCATCCTGACCGCAGACGACAAACAAACCTGCATCACCTTCCACGGCGCCTGCGGACGCAAAGGCTACGCGGAAGCGGGAACCGTCGCCCGCATCCGCCGCGCGGGAACAGCGCAGCACACCATCGAATACCCCGTAACCATCAAAGACGATACCGCCTGCATCGAATGGGACGACCTCATCCACCAACAACCACCGGGACGCTACATCGTGGACATCATTGAACCGGACGGGGACGGCTGGCAAAAGCTGGGCTTCATCCAGCTACAACTGCACCCCGGCAAATGGCGGGCAGAAGTGAATGACCACTGAGCAAGCAGGTTGGCGAAGGGCGTCGTCCGGGTTGTAGTAAGTATTGAACAAAATCCGCACATCACGATGGCCGCTGATTTTCGCCAAATCCATCGGGTTTGTGATCTTCTTCGCCATCCGCGACAGCGCTTCATGGCGGGTGTCGTGAAAATGCAAATGCGCCAACTCCGGCGGGCGGAAGCGCCGGAACAGCGCATCCAGCGTCCCAGACGATAGCGGCAAATCGACCAGTGCGAGCAACTCACGCGCAGCGACAGACAGCGGTACGGTGCGATCATGGCCGTTCTTGGTGTCGCGCAGGGTAGCGAGCTTGCCCGCAACATCATCGAGTTGCAGCTTTAAAATCTCGCCCGCGCGCATCGCCGTCTCCATCGCAAACAAAAAACACCAGGCAACCAACTCCCGCTGTAACTTCGGTCGCGAGCCGGGCGTGTAGCCCAATGCGGCGACGATAGCCGCAGCGTCGTCTGGAGTGATGCGCCGGTCACGCGACTGGTTGGACGCAGGGCGCTTGATAAGGCAGAAAGGATTTTGCGGTAACAACAGCCCCCATACCTTTTGCGCGTGGGTATAAAGCGCCGACAGCGAGTTCCACTCGCGCACCACGCTGGCAGCCCTCACCGACTGCAAGTGGGCATCGCGCCGGTTCAATTTCTCAACCAGTTTGCCAGCGATGCGGAAAAAATCACGCAAAAAGCCGACAGCCGCAGGCTCTCGTTGCGCGCACTCTTTTTGGTTGGCGTCACTTCGGTGAGATAGCGACGCAGAATATCGGCGTCGGTACGAGGCACTGCACCCGCTCCAGTCAAAATCAATAACTCCTTATCTGCAAAAGAATTTATTGCTTCTAGATTCGTGAATCCCGCCGCCGCTCGCGCATTGCTTCGCGGACTTCCACCGAAACCGCGCCGCTGTAGCCGTCACTATCAACGATACTGGCGAGTGCATTGACTGCCGGATGGCGCAGCAGCAGTTCCAGCACCGCCTGCTTGAGCGGGGCGCGGTCGTAATGCGGGCTGTTGCGCCCCTTGCCGTGGACGACAATCCAGCATTCGCTGCGGTGGTTCCGGCGTTCGTCCAGCAGGTCGCCGAGGTAACGCAGCGCTTCATCGACAAAGAAACCGTGCAGGTCAATTTCACGCGCGACCGGCAGCCGTCCGGCGCAGAGGGCATGGAAGCGGGCGTCGGGGATGGCGGCGAGGTTGTGCCGGGTTTCCTGCGGGTCGGCGCTGTGCCGAATACGTTGCGCTTCAATGCGGCGGCGCTGTAAAATTTTCGCCTGCTTGCCGAAGTCTTCGGCCTGCGGCGGGGTTTTCAGGGGCGTGACTGCGCCGACAAGGTCGGCAAAACGTTCTTTTTCCGTCATGGGGGCTGGATGAGGCAGGGTTCGTTTCATCATACACCGCGCGCTTTTTATAAGGACAAATCATGAAAATCGGTATTCACGGGATTAACGGCAAGATGGGTTTGGCGATTGCGCATGAAATCATGGCGCACCCGGAGCTGGAGCTGGGCGCGGCCTCGGTGCGCAACGGTCATCATTGGGCGGGCAAGCGTCTGTGTGATGTCGCCCCGGAATTGCCGGAATGCACGGTGCGCGTGACCAGTAATTTGGATCAGTTCTGCGCGGCGGTGGATGTGGTGGTCGATTTTACCCGGCCGGATGCGACGCTGTTGCTGTTGCCGGTCTGCCAGAAGCTGAAGAGACCGCTGATGATTGGCACCACCGGCTTTAATGATGACGCTACCGCCTGGATTCACCGCGCCGCGAAGCATATTCCGCTGGTGCTGGCGGCCAATACCAGTCTCGGCGTGAATATTTTGTTTGAGGTCAGCCGCCGCGTCGCCGAGGTGCTGGATTTTCAGCATTGGGACGTGGACATTCTCGAAGCGCATCACCGCAACAAGGTCGATGCACCTTCCGGCACGGCGCTGCGCATCGGCGAGATGATTGCCGCCGCGCAAAACAGCGATTTTGACGAGCGCAAACGCTATCCGTATGTGAACCGCCGCAAGAGCGGCGATATTGGCTTTTCCGTGGTACGCGCCGGCGACATTATCGGCGAGCATACCGTTTTCTTTACGGCGGACGATGAGCGGCTGGAGTTCACCCACCGCGCCAGCAACCGCCGTATTTTCGCGCGTGGTGCATTGACGGCGGCAAACTGGCTGGGCGACCGCCCGGCGGGTTTGTACAGCATGGCCGATGTACTGGGCTTCACTTCCTGAGCGGGGACATTTCATGAAATATTTGAACTATCTGATCGTTATCATCCTCTGCATCGCCTTTGCGGTGATGGGGCTTTTCAACAACGGCGCGGTAACGCTGAACTACATTTTGGGCACACAAACCCTGCCGCTGGTGGCGGTGATGCTCATCTGCTTCCTCTTCGGCGCGCTGCTGATGCTGGTACTCTTTGGCACCAAAGCCTTCTTCTGGCGGCAACGCGCACGCACGCTGGAACACCTGATGGCGCGTGAACGCAAAGAAGCGGAAAAAGCGGCAATCCAGGCAGAATTTCACGCCGACCAGAAAACCGCCTGATGGCTGACTGGCTCATCATCCTGCTGTTGCCGTGCGCCGCCTGGTCGGGCTGGTGGCTGGCAATGCGCAAAGAAGCGCGCGATTTGCGTGCCGACAAAACCCGCGCCGCGTATTTCGAGGGCGTGGGTTTTTTGCTGAACGACCAGACCGACCGCGCCGTGGACGTCTTCATCCACATGGCCGACCTTGACCAGCAAATGCTGGACAACCAGCTCACCCTCGGCAGCCTCTTCCGCAAACGCGGCGAGCTTGACCGCGCGCTGCACCTGCACCAGCAACTGCGCAACCATTCGCAGCTGACCGACGCGCAGCGGATGGCGGTGGATTACGAACTGGCGGAAGACTACGCCGCCGCCGGGATGTACAGCCAGGCGCAGGCGCTGTTTGAACAACTGCTGACAGAACAATACCGCGAAGCGGAAGTCATGCCCGCGCTGGCGCACCTCTACGAGCGCACCAAACAATGGCAGGCAGCGCTGGAACTCTCCGCCGCGTGGCAGGCAAAAGGCTACGGCGCGCGCGGCACAGAAATCTCGCACTACTACTGCGAGCTGGCACAACAGGCGGGCGACGACGCCACCGTCGCGCAATACCTGCAACAGGCGCTTGCTGCCGACCGCGACTGCGTCCGTGCCAACCGGATGCGCGGCCAGCTCCTGCTGCGCCAGGGCGAATACGTCAATGCCATCCATGCCCTGCAAAGCATCGGCGAAACCTCGGCGGCGCTCTTGCCGGACGTATTGCCCGACATCGCCGCCGCCTACCACGCCATTGGCCGCGACGACGAATACCGCTACTGGCTGGAAAAAACCGAAGCGCAAAACCCGAACCCGCGCCTGACGCTGGCACTTGCCCAATTACTGGGCGAAACCGCGCCGGACGCCGCCGCCGACCTGCTGCAAACGCGGATGGAAGCCAAACAAACCCCGCTGTTGCTCTCCGCCTGGCTCAACTACCGCCCCGGCCTCGCGCCGCTCGCCACCAGCGCGGGCAAACTGGTCGCGCCGCGCACCGTTTACCAGTGCAACGAATGCGGCTTTCGCCAGCAAAACCTCATCTGGCATTGCCCCGCCTGCTTCGCCTGGAGCAGCTTCCGCCCGCAGCTCGAACTCAAAGTAGAAAACCGATGAACCCCAAACCGCTGCTAATCGCCCTCGACTACAACCGTGGCGCAGACGCCCTGGCACTTGCCGCCCAACTCTCGCCCGACCTCTGCCGCCTGAAAATCGGCAAAGAACTCTACACCCGCGAAGGACGGCAACTGGTCGAAGCGCTGCAAGGCATCGGTTACGACATCTTCCTTGACCTCAAATACCACGACATCCCCAACACCGTCGCCGCCGCGCTGCGCGTCGCCGCCGAGATGGGCGTGTGGATGGTGAACGTCCACGCCAGCGGTGGCCGCAAAATGCTGGAAACCGCCGCCGACGCGCTCGCCCACTACCGCCAGCCGCCGCTGCTCATCGCCGTCACCGTCCTCACCAGCCTGGGCGATAACGAACTGCGTGAAATCGGTATTGACGAACCACTCGCCGCCCACGTCGCCCGCCTCACCGCGCTTGCCGCCGGCAGCGGCCTGAACGGCGTCGTCTGCTCGGCACACGAAGCGGGCGCAGTCAAAGCCGCGCATGGCCGCGACTTTCTCACCGTCACCCCCGGCATCCGCCCGGCGGGCAGCAGCGCAGACGACCAGACACGCACCATGACCCCTGCCGCCGCCCTGCAAGCGGGCAGCGACTACCTCGTCATCGGCCGCCCCGTCACCCGCGCCGAAAAACCGGCAGTCGCGCTGGCGGACATCATCACGAGCATCAAAACCGGAGCATAACCATGCCCACGCCTATACGCGGCTCAAAAACCGTTTACATCCTGCCCAACCTCTTCACCACCGCATCCCTCTTCTGCGGCTTCTACGCCATCCTCGCCGTCATCGACGGTAGCGGCAACTTCAGCTTCGCCGCCGCGCTCATCTTCGTCGCCATGATCTTCGACGGCTGCGACGGCCGCGTCGCCCGTCTCACCCGCACTGAATCCGAATTCGGCGTGCAATACGACTCGCTTGCCGACCTCATCTCCTTCGGCGTCGCCCCTGCCATCGTCATCTACCAGTGGGCGCTGCACTACGCCGCCATCGAACCGATGTACCCCGACAAACTCGGCTGGCTCACCGCCTTCATCTACACCGCCTGCACCGCGCTGCGCCTCGCCCGCTTCAACGTCCAAGTCGGCATCACCGACAAAGCCGTCTTCATCGGCCTGCCCAGCCCGTCTGCCGCCGCCATCGTCGCCGGCTTCGTCTGGACCGGCAGCCACTACCACTGGAACGGCGCCAACCTCATCATGCTCTCCACCGTCCTCACCTGGTTCAGCGCGCTGGCGATGGTGAGCAACTTCAAGTACTACAGCTTCAAAACCTTCAAACTGCAAAGCCGCCTGCCCTTCAGCAAAGCCGCGCTGCCCGCCTGCCTCATCGGCCTCATCTTCCTCAAGCCTGCCCCCACACTCTTCGCGCTCTTCCTCCTCTACGGCCTGCACGGCCCCGTCTGGACCCTGTGGCGCATCGTTAAACGCCGCCAGGGACGCACCGGGTGATTACCCTCCGCCCGAACCAACAAACCGCGCTGGCGCTGCTCGGCTACAAACTGTGGCTGCCGCGCGCCGAACTCGCCGCCCTGCGCGCCGCGCCACCCGCTGCCCCGGCAACAACCACCGCACCGGTTGCTACCGCCGCGCCCGTCCCCGCCACGACCGCCACCACCCTGCCGCTGTCTGGCATTGCCGCCAGCGTCCACCTCACGCGCGACTACACCCTGCTTAGCGGCGATGCACTGCGCTGCAACTGGCTGTTGCCGCCGCTGTGGTGCGAAAACGGGCGGCTGATGCCCTTTGCGAGCGAAGGCGAACGCCGCCTGCTGCTCGCCCTCTTCCGCGCGACCGATAGCGATGAAGCCTTGCAACTCTTCACCGCGCTGTTTGACCTTGCCCGCAGCCAGCCGCTGCCCGTTCCCAATGAGGCCGCCCCGCCGGAAAACCTCGCCGCCAAACCGCTCATCACCTGCGGCGAAGCCTTGCGCGACGCGGGCAGCGCGATTGGCAAAGCCCCCCCGAAAGCCTATAATTTTTTACATCCCTACCTCGCCCATAACGACCCCGGCCAAAAAAACACCCTCTGGCGCCAATGGGTTGACATCAAAAGGAGCCTGTTTTGAACAAAACCCCCGTGCTGCTCGCGCTTGCACTCACCGCCGTCCCCGCCCTCGCCGCCCAACAAGCTTGGATTAGCGACGAACTGCGCACCGCCGTTTACGACAAACCGGCGAGCGACTCCAAATTCCTCGGCACCCTGCGCTCCGGCGAAGCCGTCGAAATGCTCGACCGCAACGGCGACTACATCCACGTCAAAACCGGCGACATCAACGGCTGGGTCTCGGCGCGCAGCATCATGCAAACCCCCAGCGTGCACAGCCGCTTCGCCGAACAACAACAACAACTGCAACAACTGCAAGGCGAAACCCAGACCCTGCAAAACACCACCAACGACCAAAACCAGTCGCTGGACGCGCTCAAAGCCCGTCTTGAAGCCCTGCAAAGCGCCGAACAAAAAGCGCGCGACGAACTCGTCGCCCTGCAACGCGCCTCCGGCAACGCGATGGCCATCGACCAGCGCAACCGCGAACTGCAAGACACCGTCGTCAAACTCGAACAAGAAAACCTGAGCCTGAAACACCGCAACACCCGCCTCGAAGAAAGCCTGAACCAAAAACAGCTTTACGCCGGCGGGTTTCTCGTCTTTGCAGGATTCATCCTGCATTGGCTCTCCGGCCTGTTCCGCCTTGGCCAGCGCCGCCGCAGCAGCTTCGACGACCTCTAAGCCGTCGCATCAATGACCGTCACAAAACACAGGAAAAACACCATGACAAAAATCTCCGACATCGTAAAACCCGGCGTCATCACCGGTGACGACGTACAAAAAGTCTTTGCCGCTGCCAAAGCACAAGGCTTCGCCATCCCGGCGGTAAACTGCGTCGGCAGCGACTCCATCAACGCCGCCCTCGAAACCGCCGCCCGCGTCAAAGCCCCCATCATCATCCAGTTCTCCAACGGTGGCGCCCAGTTCCTCGCCGGCAAAGGCATCAAACCCGCAAGCGGCGCGCGCCCGGACGTCCTCGGTGCCATCGTCGGTGCCAAACAAGTGCACACCCTCGCTGCCGAATACGGCGTCCCGGTCATCCTGCACACCGACCACGCCGCGAAAAAACTGCTGCCGTGGATTGACGGCCTGCTCGACGCGGGCGAAAAACACTTCAAAGAGACCGGCAAACCGCTGTTCTCCTCGCACATGATCGACCTCTCCGAAGAGCCGATCGCCGAAAACATGGAAATCTGCCGCAAATACCTTGAGCGCATGAGCAAAATGGGGATGACGCTGGAAATCGAGATTGGCATCACCGGCGGCGAAGAAGACGGCGTTGATAACTCCGGCGTGGACGAAAGCCGCCTCTACAGCCAGCCGCAAGACGTCCTCTACGTCTATGACCAACTGAACCCCATCAGCCCGCGTTTCACCGTCGCTGCCGCCTTCGGCAACGTCCACGGCGTGTACAAACCCGGCAACGTCAAACTCAAACCGAGCATCCTCGGCGACTCACAAAAATACGTCGCCAAAGAGCGCGGACTTTCCGACAAACCGATCAACTTCGTCTTCCACGGCGGCTCCGGCTCCTCACAGGCCGAAATCCGCGAAGCCATCAGCTACGGTGCCATCAAAATGAACATCGATACCGACACCCAATGGGCATCGTGGGACGGCATCCTCAACTACTACAAAAAGAACGAAGCCTACCTGCAAGGCCAGCTCGGCAACCCGGAAGGCCCGGACGCGCCGAACAAAAAATACTACGACCCGCGCGTATGGCTGCGGAAAATGGAAGAATCCATGTCCGCCCGCCTCGAAGCAGCCTTTGAAGACCTCAACTGCCGCGACGTCCTCTAAGCGCCGCGCACCCAAGAATGCAGCCTGCGGGCTGCATTCTTTATTTATGGCTGCGCCCCTCCTTCTTTGGAGAAGCGTCGGGGGTTAATCACCGCCGCATCTGGTAAAGCCGTAGCGCTTGACGACATCGAAGCCCTCTACCGAAGCCAGCCGCGTCATCCTCAACATCGGCGATACGACCGCGCCTAAAACAAAAAAGAAAGCCGCCCGTAGCGGGCGGCAAATTACAAAATAAAATCAATGCAGCGCGTCATACGCGCGCGCATCGACCGCTTCAAAAAATTCCGTTTTTCCGGCGGTAAGGGCGACATGGCTGAACCAGCTATCTTTTTGTGCGCCATGCCAATGCCGGACACCTTTATGGGTGACAACAACATCGCCCGGATGCAGCGCACGCGCCGTCTGCCCCGCCTCCTGATACCAGCCCGCACCAGCGGTGACGAGCAGGATTTGATAGCCATCGGTGTGAATATGCCAGTTGTTGCGGCAGCCGGGTTCAAAGGTGACATTGGCGACCGCCAGCGGAATATCGGCATCTACGACCAGCTTGTGCAGATAACTCTGTCCGGTGAAAAATTGCGCATAGGCGTCGTTTTTGTCGCCCCGCGGGAAAATGCCCTGTTGCACGGATTCGTTTTGGCTCATGTTCTACTCCTCGTTAAAGACCTGTTTGGCGAGATGGAATGCCGACCACGCTTTCGGCCAGCCGACATAAAACGCCAGATGGGTAATCACTTCGGCAATTTCCTTTTGGCTGATGCCATTTCCCTTGCCAATGCGCAAATGCGTGGGTAATTGCTCAAAATTGCCGCCGGAAATCAGCGTAGCAATGGTGAGCAGACTGCGGGTATGCGCGGGCAATTCCGCCTCGCGTGACCAGACCTGACCGAACAAGACATCATCATTCAGTTCGGCGAATTTGGGGGCGAAGTCGCCAAGCAAATCGCGTCCGGCTGTTTGTTTTTTCATCAGGGTTCCTCCTTTTTATTGCGGCAAGATTTCAACGGTTGCAGCACGGGCAGCATTGCCAATCATATGCGTCATATAGCGGCTGCTGGCATATTTTTCGTGGTAGGCGGCATCAATTTTTTCATTCAATGCCGCGTCATGAACCGGCGCAAAACGTACCTTGAATATCTGGCCGATGGCATGAATCTCGCCGCTTTGCTGCGCTATCGCAGCTTGATACCAGCTGGAATGCGTGCCGCTATAAGCGCGAACAAACAGGCGACCATCAACAGCAACCTCCCAAATCCAGGTTGGCGTGCCGGGTTTGCCATTGGCGCGATATGGTGCGATTTTCAGGTCATCGGCCTGATTGATGGCTTGCAGGGTTTCAGTATTCCACATGGTTGTACTCCTCTTGGGTTGGAAGGTGGCATTATAGGCGGTAAAAACGCGCGGTATTAGCGGTGCGACGGGCAAGGCTGTTTTAGCCACCGGTTAATAATGCCAATGGCAAAAAGCGGTCTTGCGACCGCTGTATGCAAAACGAGCATTAATTAGCTGAAGCGCAATTTCCCGGTACGGATTTCTTCCGCCATCGTCGCATAGGGCGCTTGCGCGATGACTTTCTCGTTGTTAATACCTTCATTTTTGTAGAAAGTAATGGTGGCAAATTCCGGCACGACGTATTTGGGATAGGTATCGTATTTTTCGCGGCTTTCTTCCATCAGCGGGATAAAATCATTCTGGTGGCAGACCGTAATTTCCGGGTGTTCGTGTACCCATTTCGGGAAAAAGATAATGCCGTGCAGGCGGTTTTCATTGGGCATGAAATCGAGGGCAACATCGGTGCCGGTCGGCTCGGTCCAGGCGACTTTGAAAACGCCGTCGGTGAGTTTGACAATATCCGCTTTCTGGTCGCGTACCCAGCGCCCGCCAACCATGCCGCTATGGATGCGGTAATCAACGGTATCGGCGTTTTTGACATAAAACTCGTATTCCCAGCCATTGGCGTAGGTGTAAATGAAATGGCTGCCCAGGAATTGTTCCAAATCTTTGATCATCAGTGTGTTCCTCATATAGGCAAATGAAAAGCCCGGCGGGTGGCCGGACAGGCAGTGTACGCCGTTAGCGGGCGACTTTGAAGGGCGGCGTTGGCCGCGTTCGCGCATGATGCAAAGAAAATTTGATGGGGCAGACGAAAAAGCAATATTTCCGCAGCGTTGACTGAACGTTTCCCCAAATGCGATTTACCGCCCGCCCGAAATCCCTATAATGGCGCTCCCTTTTCACCCTACAGAAATCATCCATGAAAAAATCTTTGCTTCTTTCCGCCGGATTGCTGGCATTGACTGCCGCCATGCAGGCACAGGCGGTCGAGAATGAAACACGCGATCTGGAACAGCTTTATCAGGCGGCCTTGAAAGAAGGCGGCAAGCTCGTCGTTTATGCCGGTGGTGATACCCCGGAACAACAAAATAGCATCAAGGCCGCTTTTGAAAAACGATTCCCCGGTATTACCCTCGATACCGTGGTCGATTACAGCAAAGTACACGACGCCCGTGTCGATTACCAGATTGCCAATAAAGCTGTCGTCGCTGACGTGGTGCAATTGCAAACGTTGCAAGATTTTCCACGCTGGAAAGCCGAAGGGGTATTGTTGCCGTACAAGCCGATTGGCTGGGAAGCGGTTTATAAAGACTTCAAAGATAATGATGGCGCCTGGACCGGGGTATTTGTCGATGCCTTCAGCAATTTCGCCAATGCAAAAGCATTAGGCGACATCAAGCCGCCGCGCGAAGCAGCCGATTATCTGAATCCTGCGCTGAAAGGCAAAATTATCTCCACCTATCCCAATGACGATGACGCGGTGCTGTTCTGGTACAAACAAACGATTGACCGCCACGGCTAGCAATGGCTGGCGCAATTGATGAAACAGGAACCGCATTTCGTTCGCGGCACACAAGCGCCCGCCGATGAGGTCGAATCCGGCAAATATCCGGTCACGTTTTCTACCGATGGCGCACTGAAAGCCGATGCCAATGCCGCTGCGCAATTCACCCTGCCGGAAAAAGACGGCTTCGTCGCCTGGGCGCAACGCGCGGCCATTTTGAAAGAGGCCAAACACCCGGAAGCGGCAAAATTGTATTTGAGCTGGCTGCTCGATAAAGATACCTAGCAAAACGTTTGGTATATGTGGCCGGTACGCACCGATGTGCAACCGCCGCAAGGATACAAGGCCATTTGGGAATATCCGAATGCCAATCTGCAAGCCTTCGATCAATTCATGAATGACCGTGCGGCGGTAGAAAGATTCCGCGCGCAAATCGGATTGTTCGTCGGGGATGTGCAGGGCGAATCTTCCGCCGGGGTATTGGGATTGCAACCAATGAAAGCATTGCGTTAATGAACTTGATTAAAAGCCGCCTGAATGTATTTTCAGGCGGCTTTTTCTGATTTCCGGCTGGATTCGGCGAAAAAGCGGCGTATAATCCGCCGCCCTTTAATACGGAGAAACAACATGAACCGACGCAGCCTGCATCAGGATTTGCTGCATAGCGGCAAGTACCGTCAACAAATCGTCAAGGCGAAGAAAGGCAAAGGCGCCTTCAGCCGCCACGACAAGCACAAGAAACACCGCCATGAACAGGGCGGTGTTTCTTTTTGGGGCTGCGGTCGCCGTCTCACCGCGGCTCGGTGCGGCGGAAAATGCCGATATAACGCAGCGCATAAAGCGTAAACGCGGTGGCGATGCAGACGGCGGGGATGGCGTAAATGGTAGCGAGACCGGGCGCATAGAGTGCGCCGAAGCAGCGCGACAGGCCGCCGCAGAGGATGAGGGCGAGAGCAAGGCGGGTGTCGCGGTAAAAATGCAGTTTCAGCCCGCTGTGGCGGATGCCGGCAATGCTCATGATGGTCAGCACCATCGCCAGCATTGCCGCGATGGCGAGCAGGTGCCGGGCCGGGCTGTACAACGCCGGGGCGGCGAGTTGCGCGATGCCGGTCATGCCATAGCCGACGGCCAGCGCCAAACTGACGCTGTAATTGGCACGGACGTAATGTGCGCGCAACAGCAGCAGGCTGTGCCAGTCCTGCAAGCGTGCGGCGAAGGCGGCGGCGACCGCGAGCGCCAGCCAGCCCTGGATGTTGTCCGCCGCGCCCGCTGCCGCGACGGCGATGTAGAGGCCGAGCATCAGCGCGCTGATGTTTTTCGCGTAGGGGTTGGGCATGAAGCGCAATTCGCCGTGGCCGCCGTCTTTCAGCGCCTCGTTGCCGAGCACACGGCCAACGCGGAAATTCACCAGCGCGACGGCAATCAGCATGGTATCGACCATTTGATGCAGCGTCGCCCCGTCCGGCCTGAAGCCGTAGCGGACGGCGAGCGCGGTGAGCATACTCATGGTGATGACGAAACTGGTGAGGTTCGTGCGGCGGTTATGGATGACGCGCCAGACGGTGTAGGCGCTGAGATAACCCCAGAAGGCGGCACAGGCGGTGAGCGCGACGGACGGCCACGGCAGGGCGAAGAGGATGCTGCCCCAGAGGGCAAGCAGCAGGTAGCTGTGGATGCTGCGCGGCGCGGGGTCGCTCGTCCACGACGGCAACGCGGTCATGAGGAAGCCGACGAAGCCCGCCCCGGCGCAGAGGTTGAGGAAGGCGAAGGCGTGCCAGTGCAGCGGGAAATGCCCGGCGTACTGCGGCGCGAGCAAGAGCGCCAGCCACGGCAAGAGCGCCACCCAGGCGCCGAGGCAGGCGAGCGGGAAAAAGAGGCGGAAGGGGTGTTCGGTGTTGCGCAGGGAGAGAATGTCGGCGGGGGTCATGGCTTTTGGGGCGGGCTGATTTGGGGTTCAGAGGATTTTTCGGTATTGCCCGCGCGCGATAAATTCGATGATGTTTTGCGCGCGCAGAATTTGTAATTGTTGGCGGATTTTTGCCTCGATATGTTGATTGGCGGGGAATTGCCGGTGCAAGGTTTCGGCAAAGGCATAAACTTGCGCCAGGGTGAATTGTGCGGGCAATAAATCCAGGCAACGCATGATTGCCAGCAGCCAGCTTTTCTTTTCCGCTTTTTGTCCCCGCAGATAGAGATGCGCTTGCCATTGTTTTTGCACGATAGCAGGATCAATTACCTGTTCTTTTTCAATCAGGCGGATTTTGCCACTCTCCGGCAGACCACCGAGATTCATGTCGCACATCAAATAATCTTTGCGTCCTTTCAGCATCTTGCGGCGCGGCACAATCATGGCAGCGGTCACGAAATGTTTGGGCACGAGGACAAGCTGTTGCACGCGGTAATCACGGCGGCGGTAAGCGAGAAAGAAGAAACCAGGATTGTCTGCCGCCTGGATGCGTTCAATCATGGTGCGGTATGCGCCATCGGGGACTTTTGCGCCGATGGATAATCCGTTTTTGCTTTTTAATTCGTAGTTTTCATGGCAATGCGGGCAAATAAAATCTTTAACGCGGCTGTTATTTTCCGTTTTTTGTAGCGCGTTACCGCAATGGATACAGGAAATATGGGTTTTTAGCCAGTGTTCGGAAAGGACGCGCACGATTTGCGCGCGGCTTTTGTAGCCAGCGGCCTGGGCGGGGTCAAAACAGAGATTCATCAATCCGCCAGCGCCGCTTCTTCAATACCGCGCAGGGCGGGATGCGCGCTTTTTGCCGCGCACCAGGCGTGGTTGCGGGCGCTGAAGGCGTCCGGTAGGGGGATTTCGGCGAAGATGCCCGCCGGTTTGCCGCCGAGGCAGTAGATGTGTTGCGCGAGGCGCACCGCTTCCTGCGCGTCGTGGGTGACGAGGACGACGCTGGTGCCGCTTTCAATGGTGCGGATGATGCGCTGTTGCAGTTCGTCGCGCAGGCGCGGGTCGAGCGCGGAGAAGGGTTCGTCCATCAGGAGCAGGTCGGGCTCGGTGATAAGCGCACGGGCGAGCGCAATTCGCTGCTGCATCCCGCCGGAGAGTTCGTGCGGGTATTTGCGCGCGTCCTTGCCGTCCAGCCAGAGCTCGGCGAGCAGCTGGCGGATGCGCGCGTCGCTGGCGTCGGGCGCGACGAGACGGATGTTTTCGTCGGCGCGCAACCACGGTAGCAGGCGCGGTTCCTGATAGAGGTAGGCGAGGCGCTTCGCGTGGTTTTCGATGCACCCTTCCTGCGGTTCGGTCAGCCCGGCGATGGCGCGCAGCAGCGTGGTTTTGCCGCTGCCGGAGGCGCCGGAGAGGGCGAGGCTTTCCCCGGCGGAGAGGTCGAGGCTGATGTGTTCGAGGATGGTTTGTCCGGCGAGGTCAATGCGCAGGTTGTTGATATGGAGCATGGTGGCGTTCATTCTGGCGCGTGGTATTCCAGCGTCCACGGGCTGCTTTCTTGCCACAGGGTTTGTTCTTGTTGCAGGTCGGCGAGGGTGAGCGGGCGGGCGGCGAGGTAGCCGTCCGGAAAGCGCAGGCGGTAGTGGTCGCCGAAGCGGCGGATGTCCGGGTAGTCGATGGCGGCGATGGGCGTGCGTGCGCGGTGGAGGAGGACGGCGAGGCGCAAGGCAAGTGCGTTTTGCCAGACCCAGGCGCGGTGTGCTTCCGGCAGCGCGGTGATGTCTTTGTCCGGCAGTTTGCGTTTTTGTGCTTTGACGAGGATGGCGAGGATGTCCTGCATCAGCCGCGAGTAGCCGGGCATTTCGGCGTGGGCGAGGATGTAGGCGCCGTGTTTTTGCATGTCGTTGCGCGCGATTGCCCAGCCGGTTTCGTGCAGCCAGGCGGCGTAGCGCAACAGCGGTGCGAAGCGCGGCGGCGCGGCTTCGGGCAGTTGCGCGTTCAGGTGTTCGGCGAGGGTGGCGACGTGGTCGGCCTGCGCCACGTCCACGCCAAAGCGGTGTTGCAGGGCGCGGGCGGTGCGCTCGCGTTCGTCGCTGTCGCCGCCGTCGCGCCCCATCAGTTCGAGCAGTACGCCTTCGCGCAGCGCTTCCTGGCTGACGATGGCGCGGTTGATGTCAAGGTGCTGGTAGAGGGCGGCGAGGATGCTGACGCCGCCGCTGAAGCCGTAGGCGCGCGCTTCGTCCACGCCGAGTTTTTTCGCCAGTTTGTCGGCGTGGCCGATGTCGGCGAGTTTGTCGAGCAGGGCGTCGAGGTCGGCGCGGTCGATGGTGTCTTTTTTGAGGACGCGGGCGATGGCTTTGGCGGTGCCGGAGCTTAAGACGACGCGCGCCCACGGCGGCTGGCTGCGGTAGGTGGTGATGTGCGGCTCGATGATGGTACCCGCGTAGTCGCGCGCTTTTTTGATGGCGGCTTTCGTGATTTTGCCTTTGGCGAAGTAGCGCGCGGCGATGTTGGCGCAGCCGATGGCGAGCGAGCGCAATAGCTGCGGTTCGCTGCCTTCGCCGAGGATGATTTCGGTGGAGCCGCCGCCGATGTCGATGACGAGGCTGCGGTCGGTGAAGTGGTTGTGTTTGCTGATGCCGAGGTAGATGAGCGCCGCTTCTTCGCTGCCGCTGATGATTTCGATGGGTTTGCCCAGCGCGGCTTCGCCCGCAGCGATAAAGGCGTCGCGGTTTTCGGCGACGCGCAGGGTGTTGGTCGCTACCGCGCGGAATTGGTCTTCGGGGATGTCGGCGACGAGTTGTCCCATTTGCGTCAGCGCCGCGATGCCGCGTGCGATGGCGTCGGCGCTGAGCAGGTTGTTGTCGTCCAGGCCTTCGCCAAGGCGCACCATCTGTTTGTTTTTATCAACGGTTTGGATGCTGCCGTCGCGTTTTTGCGCGATGACGAGGTGGAAGCTGTTGGAGCCGAGGTCAAGGGCGGCGTAGCGGTCTTTCATGGGTGTTCCGGGGTGGTGACGGCGATGATGCCGACGTAGTGTGTCCAGTGGAAGGTGCCGGCGATGCCGGGGATGTACCAGCCGGAGAGGGTGCCGTCGAGGTAGAGCGCGTCGTGGCAACCGAGGTGTTGCAAGGCTTCGGCGAAGCGGTGAAAGCTCGGCCATTCGCCGTCGCGGTCGTAATCTTCGGTAAGGATGAAGTAGAGGCGGCCGTCGGCGGTGGTGCAGACGGCGTTGCGTTTGTGCGGGCTGGAGAGGTTTTTGACGAAGCGCGCGTTGGGCTTGCCGTCTATCAGCAGCATCGGCCCGGATTGCAGCGCCCATTCGGGCTGGTGTTGGCCCAGTTGGTAGGCGGCGGTCGGCTGGATACGCGCCTTGCCGCCTTCGATGTAAAAGACGCCGTTCGGCTGGATGTGGAAGTTACCCTTACCCGCCTTGCGGTTGAGCGGGATGAGGGTTTTGCCGCGCTCTATCCACAGGCCTGCCGGGGTGTCGTCGGTGCTGTAGATGCCCGCGTTCATGAGGAAGGCAACGCGCGCGCCGCTTTGTTCGAGACTGCGTTTCAGCGTGCCGAGGCTGGCGTAGGCGCTGCCGTCGGTCGCTTTCCAGTGCAGCGAGACGCGCGCCGGGTCGGCCTGATAGACGCCGTAGCGCACGTTTTGCTGGTAAAGCTGCGCGTAGCTGCCGCCAGTTTCCAGCGGTTTGAAATCCGGCGCGGCGAAGGCGGGGGCGGTGAGCAGGGCGAGGGTGAGGGTGAGGAGGAGTTTTACATACACTTGAGCGCTCAAGGTGTATGTAAATGGAGAGCGGGTAACGGATATTCTCCCTCCCTCGCAGGACGCGTCAGCGTCCGCAGCGGGGGAGGGTTGGGGTGGGGGTAGCAGGGCGTGTTTTGTCTCAGCGGGTGGATTTGGGAACAGGCGGGATTCTTGCTTGCGCAAGCTGTTCTTGTCGCGCATCGAGCTAACCCAACAAAGAAGCTCACTAGACAGCAGCACCTTATGAATCGTGTATTTATGCCCGACGTTTTCGGCGGGCGCTTCGATATTAGTGGTAAAGCGGTTTGGTTTACCCCCACCCCAGCCCTCCCCCGCTGCGGGCTTCGCCCTGCGAGGGAGGGGGTGTTTGGTGGCCGATTCGGCATCAGTACACGGTCTTCTGTTTACATACACTTGAGCGCTCAAGGTGTATGTAAATGAGGTAGGGAGTTTTGTCCCGCCAGTTTTGTCCACGTTCATTGCGCCTTGCGGTAATGCAGGCGGTTGTCTTCCACCGCGGTGATGACGATGTCCGTGCCCGCAGGCAGGTTATCGCCCTGAATCGTCCACAGGCTGTCGCCGATTTTCAGCTTGCCGTAGCCGTTTTCCACCGGGGTGTCGAGGGTGAATTGCCGCCCGATGTACTGCGCGCCGCGATGGTTGAGCAGCGCGGCGGTGTCGTGTTTGTCGGATTGCCAGCGGCGGGCAAGCTGGCGCCAAAGGAGGATGGCGATGAGCGACAGCGCGGCGAAGATGGCGTATTGCCAGCGCCAGTCCAGCGTCGGCACGGCGAGGGTGATGCCGACCAGTACCAGTGCCGCCACGCCCCAGAAGAGGAAGAAGAAGGAGACGGTCAGCACTTCCACCAGCAGGAAGATGCCGGTTAAGATGAGCCAGTTCCAGAAAGGAGGGTCGAAGGGCATGGTTACTCCGGTTTGTTTTTTGGGGCGCAGAGGTCGCGCTTGGGCGGCCAGCTGAATTTCATACCCATGTCGTGCGCTTTTTGGTACCAGTGTTTGGCTTTTTCGCAATCGACGGGGAAGC
This sequence comes from Cardiobacterium sp., assembly GCF_057314735.1. Taxonomy (NCBI): domain Bacteria; kingdom Pseudomonadati; phylum Pseudomonadota; class Gammaproteobacteria; order Cardiobacteriales; family Cardiobacteriaceae; genus Cardiobacterium; species Cardiobacterium sp. The sequence goes on along the minus strand of NZ_DBHKZK010000038.1, from coordinate 3,985 downwards.
CCTCCAGTCCGGTTTCGTAGCCTTCACCGGTGAGGTAAGCCGTTTGCGCGATTTTTTCTGCCGCTTTTTCTTGCCAGGCGATGTGTTTGGCGTTGTCTTTTTCCAGCACGTCTTTGACGCCGAAGTGGTAAAGCGCGGCAAGCATGGCTTGCGCTTCCGCCACACCCGCTTCCGCCGCATGGCTGAGGAGTTCAACGCCGCGTTTGCGCTCGTCCGTGACGGGGGGGTGTTGAGTGCCGTGATGTTAAGGTCATGTTTGGCATCCAGGAGCAGCAGCGCCAGGTGATACTGCGCTTCCGGGATATTTTGCGCGGCGGCTTTTTCCAGCAGGGTGCGGACTTCAGCGTCGTCTGTGGGCATGCCGGTTTCTTCCCCGTAGTAGTGAATAAGCGCGAGGTTGTACTGCGCTTTGGCATCACCGGCTTGTGCCAGCTCCGTCCAGATGCGCTCGGCTTCTTTGAAATCACCCCGCTCGGCGGCGGCTTTCGCCTGCTCCAGCGGCGTGGCGGCGATGCTGGTGCAGGCAGCGAGGACGAGGGTCAGGGCGAGGAGACGCTTCATGCTTTTTTCCCGTCTTTTTTGAACATTTCCGCGATGCCACCGAGCGCGCCGATGATGCCGCTGGATTCCATCGGCATGAACACGGTTTTTTGCTGCTCGCTTTCGGCGAATTTCGCCAACGCGCGCACGTATTCCTGCGCGACGAAGTAGTTGATGGCGTTGGTACCGCCTTCGGCGATGGCCTTGGAAACCATGTCGGTGGCGCGCGCTTCCGCCTGCGCCTGCCGTTCGCGCGCTTCCGCCTCAAGGAAGGCCGCTTCTTTGCGTCCTTCCGCTTCCAGCACCTGCGACTGTTTCAGGCCTTCGGCGCGCAGGATTTCTGCCTGGCGCATCCCTTCCGCCTCAAGGATTTGCGCGCGCTTGATTTGTTCGGCTTTTTTCTGCCGCGCCATCGCGTCAACGAGGTCGGCAGGCGGGGTAATGTCCTTGATTTCGACGCGGGTGACTTTCACGCCCCAAGGGTCGGTGGCGTCGTCAATGATGCCGAGCAGGCGGACGTTGATGGCGTCGCGCTGCGATTGCAGGTCGTCGAGCGTCATTGAGCCGGCAACGGTACGCAGGTTGGTGGTGGCGAGGTTCAAAATGGCGAGCTCAAGGTCATCGACGGAATAGCTCGCCTTGGCGGCGTTGGTGATTTGGTAGAAGACGACGCCATCGACCGTCACCTGCGCGTTGTCCTTGGTGATGACTTCCTGGCGCGGCACGTCCAGCACCGTTTCTTTCATGTTGACCTTGCGGTCGGCGCGCTCCCACAGCGGCACGACGAGGTGAAATCCGGGCTCAAGGGTGCGGTTGTAGCGGCCAAGGCGCAGCACGGTGCGCTCCGTCCCCTGATCGACGATCTGGATGGCGCGGCGACCGAACCAGAAAACGAGGATAATCAGGATGATGATGAAGATGGTGCTGCCGCTGAGCTGGGAGGTGAGCGAGGGGGGCATGGGGGACTCCTGTTGTGGGTTGAAACTGGAGCGATTGTAGTATGCGCCCCGCGCGAATGCCATGCAGGCGGGCGCAATTTTCCATACAAAACGCTAAAATGCGCGGGCTTCCACGGTGGAAGCGCCAACACGGAGAACCCCATGAAAAAAATGACAAGAATCGCCGCGCTGCTCACCTTTGCCGGACTGCTTTGCGCCTGCAACACCGTGCAGGGCTTCGGTCAGGACGTGGAACGCGCCGGGCAAAGTGTCTCGAACGCCGCCGCCCGGGCCAAGTAAACTTTGTTTTCCCCATCCCAAACATTCAGGAGTATTCCCATGTCAGGAAAAATCAACAAATTGCTGTTACTGGCCCTTCCGCTCGCACTCGCCGCCTGCGGTGGCGGTGGTGGCGACAATCCCGCTGCCGACAACAACAAGCCGCAGAATCAGAACAACAATTCCACCCAGCCCGACGACGGCGTGACCTATACCGGCGTCATGTTCAATGCCAAAGGCGAGCGTGCGCCGACCACCGGCCGCAGCAAATTCGTCCTCAATGACGGCAAGGTACAGTACCAGTTGCCGCGCAGCTCACAAGGTGCAACCCAACAGGGCAACCTGCTCATTTACGGCTCAGCGACCGGCAAAGGCGGCCATTACACCGCGCCAGACGGCAAATCTTACGAATCCTTCCAGCTCAGCAACAACCTCTACTACTACTCGCAGTTTGGCGTTGCCAAACCGGTTGACGGCGAGATTGGCGGTTTCTACCGCGGCGTGGCGGTCAGCAATATGCCGACCAGCGGCAGCGCCACCTACAAGGGCGACGCCATCGTCGGCCTCTGGAGTGGCGACAATTTCAACCGTACCGAAGCGGGCACCGTGCAGGCCAATGCCGATTTCGCCGGCAAAAAACTGGCGATCAGCCTGGCATCTCCCTCCTACAAGGGCAACATCAATGCCAATATCGAAGGCAGCAACTTCAGCGGTAAGGATGGCAGCAAGAGTACCATTGGCTCGTTCTACGGCCCGAACGCGGAAGAACTCGGCGGGACTTACGACGACAACAACACCACCGCAGTCTTTGGCGCCCGCCGCTAAAACGCCGCGACTCACCGAACCCCGCCCCGGCGGGGTTTTTTATGGCGCAATCGCCTGTGCCACCGCAGCGCGCGTCTCGTCCGGCAGGCGGGCGAGCGGTCGCGTTTGCCGAATCCGCGCCAGCGCGTCATCCATATCGGCGCAGTCGCCGTAACACACCAGCCAGGTGACCAGCGCGGCGACGCTGCGGCCATAGCCGAGGGCGCAGCAGACCAGCACCGGTGCGGATTGCACCCGCAGCAGTGCCTCAATTGCCGCTGCGGCGCGCCGCAGCTCATCCGCTTCCGGCGCGACCATGTCGAGCATCGGCACGCAGCGGTAATGCGCCGGGCGACCGCGCGGCGGCAGTTCGGCGCAGGTATCAACCACGGCGGCAAATGACGCGGCGGCACGGTTGCTACCGAGGGCAAGGCGCGGAGTGATGGCATCATGGTCGCGCGCATGGCGCAGCCAGCAGGCGCGGTTTACCGCTGCGGCGAGATGCAGCGGCCATAACAGCAGCCGTGCGGCGAGCGTCGCCTGCCCGTCCGCCTGTTTTTGCCAGATGACCGCGCCACAGCGGGCATAACCGGCGGCGGCAAGCAAACAGGCGACGCTCGCGCAGAGCAGCCACAGCCACGCGCCGCCCTGCACGGCAGGCAGGGCACAGGCGAGCGCGAGCAACAGGTAAATCACGACGGCGCGACGTTTGCGCGGGGTCGGCGTCGTGCGGCCACGCAGCGGGCTTTCGCCCTGCCAAGGTAACACCCACAGGATGCAGGCACCGGCAACCAGCGCGGTCGGGATGTCAATGAAATGGTGCTGCCAGGTGGTGAGGACGGAGCCGCCGATGAGCAGGCACCAACCGAGCCAGAGCGGGCGCAGCGCGCGCGGCAGTTTCGGCCAGTAATAGCGGCCAACGATGAGGGTGAGGATGATGTGCAGCGAGGGCGCTTCGTTGTAGGCCTGGTCGAAGGCGGCGAGTGAGCGGAACAGCGCGAAGAAAATGCCGTCGCCGTCCGGCTTTGCCCAGCTGATTTGCAGCGGAAAAAGCAGAAAACCGCAGACGGCGATGGCCTGCGCGGCGAGCAGTTGCGCGATATAGCGGTGCAGTTCGGCGCGCGTGCGCGCGAGGAAAAAACCGAGCGCGTACAAGAGATTCAGCGACCAGTAGGGAATAATCGTCCACGGCACGAAGGGCATGGCGCGCTCCCAGCCGTAGATGATTTCCGGCACGGGCGCGCGCAGCGCGGTGAGGTAATTGGTCAGACCGTAGCTGGCGTAGAAAAGGACGGCAACGGCGGCGAGCTTGAGCAGGGTGGCAGGCAGGGCGGGTTTCATGGGCAGTCCTTTGGTTAATGGCGGAATTGTTATAGCCATCCACCGAAAGTTTCAGACAAGGCGCGTCGCCGAAGACAGTACGC
>NZ_DBHKZK010000037.1:0-1955 GCF_057314735.1 Cardiobacterium sp. | reverse complement strand
TTGGGCTGCATCATGGTTTGGTTACCGCTATGAGTGAATTGTAAACAGCCCCTAGTCATTATTAATAGTCGCAGGCCGGTGGGGACAGCAAACCATCTGCGTCAGCGACGACGGAATGCTTTCCCGGCCTGACCAAAATCAGCCAACTGCCGCCGCGCCCGGCGTATAATCCGCGCCCGTTTTTCCAGGCATCACAAGGACATTACATGAAAAAACTCGTCATCCTCGGCGGTGGATTCGCCGGTGTGAACCTCGCCCGCGACCTCGGCCACAACCCGGATTACAGCATCACCCTGATCGACAAGAACAATTACAACTTCTTCCCGCCGCTCATCTACCAGGTTGCGGCGGGCTTCATGTCGCCGTCGGACATCAGCTACCCCTTCCGTAAACTGCTCAACCGCCAGCCGCGCGCCCGCTTCCGCAAAGGCACCGTCACCCGCGTGGATACCAAGGCGAAGCGCGTCTTCCTCGAACAGGGCGGCAGCCTCGAATACGACATCCTCATCGTCGCCCTCGGCGCGCAGCCCAACTACTTCGGCAACCGTGAAGTCGAGCAGAACGCCTACACCATGAAAACCATCGGCGACGCGCTCGCCATCCGCAACAACATCCTCGCGCAACTGGAAGCCGCCTGCGCCCAGCCGCCGCAAGCACGCGCGCCCTACCTGCACTTTGTCGTTGCCGGTGGCGGCGCGAGCGGGGTTGAGCTGACCGGCATCCTCGCCGAAATGCGGCGCGACATCTTTGACAAGGACTACCCCGAACTCGAAGGCGAGCACGGCAAACTCACCCTCGTCACCGCCGACCCGGTGCTGCTGCCGCCGATGCGCGAAGTGTCGCAGCGCTACACCGCTGCCGCCCTGCAAAAACTGGGGGTGGACATCATCTACAACGACCCCGTCACCGCCTACGACGGCCAGACCATCACCCTGAAAAGCGGCAACACCATAGAAGCAAAAAGCCTCATCTGGACGGCGGGCGTGACCGCAGTCAAACTGGCCGGGTTCGCCGACAGCTGCTACGCACGCGGCAACCGCCTGCGCGTTGACCGCAACCTGCGCGTCATCGGCCTCGAAGACGTCTATGCCCTCGGCGACTGTGCCATGGTCGAAGGCGACCCCGACTACCCCAACGGCCACCCGCAACTGGGACAAGTCGCCAAAGCCCAGGGCAAATACCTCGGCAAACAGTTGGGACGCAACAGCGACAAACCCTTCAGCTACAAACACAAGGGCGACATGGCGATGATTGGCCGCCTCTCGGCGGTGGCCGATATGCCGGGCGGCCGCTGCCTGCACGGCATCCCCGCCTGGATAATCTGGGTTATCGTCCACATCCTTGCGCTCGTCACCATGAAAAACCGCGTCGCCGCCGCCTACAACTGGAGCATCGCCTTCCTTACCAAAAACCAGGCGATGCGGATGAACATCCAGCCCAGCCCGCCCCGCGGCCGACGCGATTAACCCCCCACGGAGTACAACATCATGAAAAAACTCGTCATCCTCACCTGCCTCGCCGCCCTGTGCGGCTGCGCCAACAGCGATAACATTTCCGCCAGTACCGCCGCCAAACACGAGCACGGCAACAGCATCGGCATCAGCAACGAAAGCGGCAGCAACGAAATCTATGGCAGCGTCGGTATGAGCGCCACCGTCAGCAAATAACCACGCCGTTTTCGCGCAAAATCAAAAAGCCGGACGAACGTCCGGCTTTTTGCTGACCACAACGGAACAGGTTCAGCATTCGGTTCGTTGGGTCTCTCTCTCTCTCTCGCTACGCGAGCAATACTTGTCGCTATGCGGGCTGTTCCAGTCGCTTGTACCCCGCTAACCCAACCTGCGAAGAAAATCATCGTGTTATGACTCATTGTAAACAGCTCCCAGGAGCTGTTTACAATTAGACTTCCTTCCAAACTATAACTTGCACGGCAACCCGACAAAATTCCAAACCTG
>NZ_DBHKZK010000036.1:0-32654 GCF_057314735.1 Cardiobacterium sp. | reverse complement strand
CGCCGTACAAAAGCGTACTGTCTTCGGCGACGCGCCTTGTCTGAAACTTTCGGTGAATAGCTATACCATTTGAATCCCTCTCCTTGAAAAGCGGGAGGGGAGATTTTTCAATTACAAACAGCCCTTAACATCGTCTTTCAAACCAACCGGGAGATACCCATGCAAACCTTGCTGAAAACCACGCTGCTCGCTACCGTCGTCTTGACGACAACCGCACTGCACGCCGCTGACAGCGACGAAAGCTTTGGCTTCGATGTCAAAAAAGTCAAAACCCGTTACGGCAAACTGACGGAGGCAAAAAATACCGACGAAGGAACAGATGGCGTCGTCATCAAATACCAGGGCAAGATTATTCTTGATCCATTCAAGGCACCGGGATACGACGCCAACAAATATCAGGAAGATTTCTTTGCTGACCACTTTGCCTATGGCAAAACTTATCAAATTGGTGATACGGATATTATTCCGCTCTATGGCTTCAACAAAGGCGCAAACGGACAACTGGAGTTTCCCCATTTCCTGATTGCCATCAAACCGGACAAAACGGTGAAAGTCTATGGTAATGACCTGATGATGTCATTCAAAGGCAATTACTACGTCAAAGATAAGAAATTTACTGCCGAATATGTACAAGCGACAGTAATTTATGATGGCAATACATTCCATAATACCCCCAAATCCATGAAGGAAATCCCTGAAGATGTATGTCGCAATTTGTATGATTCACGTGCAGAGTTAAAAGAAGGAACTAAACAGCATGGCAAGGGAGAATTCCGTTTTGAAGTTTCAAGAATGACGAATGGCTGGATTGAGGAAGCCGAGCGTTATAAAGCCTATGATGCCAAGAAACTCGCCAAGACGGTACGGCAGAAAAAGATTTCCTACAAGGATTTCCAAAAACAGGTTTGCCGCTAAGAGCTGTTTACAAATGAAAAATCCCCCTCCCCTGCAGGGCGAAGCCCGAAGCGGGCGGGGGGAATCGCGGCGGGAATCATCCCCGCGAGCGGGCGATGTCGAAGTCGGCGTCGCCGGTGGTCATTTCGATGGTGCGGTTGCAGCCGGGGCAGGTCGCCATGCCTTCGCCTTCGACGCAGAAGACCTGGCCGCAGGAGCAGGTGGCGAGACCGTATGCCGCGCCGCAATGCGGGCAGCCGCCGCCGCCTTCGAGCATGGAGACGGCGATGGTGTTGGCGTTGGCGCGGGTGTCCGACCAGTCGTAGTAGTCTTTTTCCGCCGGGTACACGCCGCTGTAGCGGTACACCTGCGGCGGGTTCTTGGTGAAAAAGGGGATGTCGCCGATGTCCGGCATCCGTTCGTATTTCATGAGGTACGGCAGGCGGGTTTTGGCGCAGATGCCGGTGATGATGACGTAGTTTTCGTCCACCGCTGCCGCTTCCATCGCGTCTTTGACGAGCGACAGCGCCGGGCTTTCCGCCTTGTCCAGCGTCAGCGGCACATCGACGCCGAGGCTTTTGCTTTGCGCGGAGACGGTGTTGGATATCCACTGGATGAAGTGTTTGAAGTCCTGGTCGTCGCATTTTTCGAGGCGCAGCGTTTGCGCGCTGATTTGGCTGAGTAGCGACAGGTCGGCAAACGGGCCGATGCCAATGCTGACGAGGGTCGCGCGGCGGGCAAAGTCGCGCTGCCAGCGGGCGATGGCGGCGGCGGGGTTGTCGGTCGCCTTGCCGTCGGACATGAAGTAAACGACGGGTTTGTAGTCGCCTTTTTGTGTCGGGCTGCTCATGACGACGTTGGCGCTGATTTCGTCCATGACGTGCTCCAGCGCCGCGCCGATGGAGGTGCCGGAGCCGACGGGCAGGCGCGGCGGGTAGAAGGCGTAGAGTTCGACCAGCGGCGCGAGGGTGCGGGCGACGCCGGCGAAGGCGATGACGGAGAGGTGTACGGTTTCGAGCGCGTAGGGGTCGGCGCGCAGGACGTTGATGAGGCGGGAGATGCCTTCCTGCATATGGCGCAGGTTGTCGCCCGCCATGCTTTCGGAGATGTCGATGACGAGGTAAACGGGGAGTCGGCGCATGGGTTTTCCGGGAGTGGTCAAGTTGGCGGTCATGATAGCAAAAAACCCCGGTTTTTCCGGGGTTTTGGCGGGGTTTGGGTTAGAAAACGGCACGCTTCAGTCTTCATAAACCAGCGCCAATCCCTGCAAATATTTCTGCAAGCGCCGCTGGTATTTGTTCGGCGTGGCGGGGGCGGTGTTTTCTTCTTCTGTAACCGCCGCCGCTTGCAGTTTTTGTGCCTCGCGTACCAGTTGGCGCAGGTGTTGCAAATCCAGGTCGGCGTAGCGGCCAAGCAGTTCGCCGTAAATGTCGGCGTCCCCCGCCAGCAGGCGCTCCATTTCGCTTTTGATGCGCTGCTGCTTGCCGGGGCTATGCAGGTAGGGATGATTGACGTGTTCGTGCGCGGTGCGGATAGCCTCGTAATCCTGCTCGTCCAGGAGGCGGGTGAGGTAGTTCAAATGGCGCGAGAGCGCGTTGCCGGAGAGGCGTTTGCCCTCAACCAGCGCCGCTTGCAGCGTCTCGTCTATCGGCAACAGCGGGTACTGGTGCGCCGGCAGCTTCAGCAGTTCGCGGGCAAAAGTCTTGATATGCTCGCGTTCGCGCTTGGCCTGACTGCGGTTTTCGCGGATGACGCGGCCTTCTTCGTCGTACTGTTTTTCGGTCATGTCCGGTTTCGTTTTTCAGCGGGATACCTATAATAGCCGCTTTTTTGACAGCGTTGGCTTGGGAGGGCTGAATGCGCATTGGGTACGCCTTGCTTGTTTTGTGGTTTTGTCTGTTGGCGCAGGCGCAGCAGGTGCCGGCGGCGGTCACGGAAATGCTGAACAAAAACAACGTCGCCCCGGAAGACGTCAGCATCTGGGTGCAGGGCATCGAATCAGAAGCACCGCTCGTTGATCTGAACGGCAAGCAGCCACGCCACCCCGCCTCGGTGGAGAAAGTGCTGACCACCGCCTCCGGTCTGATTCGCCTCGGCGCGGATTTCCGTTGGGAAACCAAGTTTTACGTTGACAGCCTGCCCGATGCCAACGGCGTCGTTGATGGCAATCTCTACGTCGTCGGCGGCGGCGACCCCTTCCTCGTCGAAGAACAACTGCTGGCGATGCTGCAAGGCCTGCAACAGGCGGGCGTGCGCCACATCACCGGCGACATCGTCCTTGACGACTCGCTCTACCACCTCTCGCCGCAGGAGCGCGACGCCGCCGCCTTTGACGGCAAACCCTGGGCGGCTTACAACGCCGTGCCGCATCCGCTGATGGTCAACTTCCGCACCGTCAAAATGCAAGTCACCCCGCAGGCGGGCAAACCCAAACTGGCGCTCGTCCCGGAAATCGTCAATTGGAAAATCGACAACCAACTCCAAGTACGCAAAGGCAACTGCAGCGGCGACGGCTTCACCCCGTCGGCGGTACTCGACCGCGACGACAAAGGCTACGCGGTGATGCACGTCGCCGGCACCTACGCCACCGGCTGCGGCGCGCAGGACGTCATGCTTGTCCTCGGCGAAGCGAGCGAACAGTTCTACTACCTCTTCCGCGACCTCTGGTACCGCCTCGGCGGCAGCTTTGACGGCGCGGGCAAAGTCGCCAAAACCCCGTCCACCGCCAAACACATCTACACCGGCCTCTCCGAACCGCTCGCCCAACAAATCCAGCGCATGAACCAGGAAAGCAACAACGTGATGACGCGGCAACTGCTGCTCACCCTCGGCGCCAAAACCTTCGACCCGCCCGGCTCGCTCGAAAAAGGACGCAACGCGGTGCGGATGACACTGGAAGCCTTCGGCATCAACACCGACGGCATGATTATCGACAACGGCGCCGGCCTCTCGCGCACCGAACTCGTCAGCGCCGAACAACTCGCGCAACTCTTGCGCTACATCTACCTCTCCGACCAAGGACAAACCTTCCTGCAATCGCTGGCTGTTGCGGGCGAAAGCGGCACCCTGCGCAAACGCTACCGGGGAGAGGCGCTCGCCGGGCGCGTCATCGGCAAAACCGGCACCATCGAAAACGTGCGCAGCTTCGCCGGATACGTGCGCGCCGAAAGCGGGCGCAACTACGTCGTCGTCATCATCGGCAACGGCAAAAGCGCGGTGCGCAGCCGCAACGTCCAGGACGACCTCTTCCGCTGGATTTACCAACAATAGCCCCGAACAACTCCCCTCCCCCTGTGGGGGAGGGGCCGGGGGTGGGGTTAGCCCGCATACCTCGCAGGCCTGACAACACCCCGTCAAAAATTACCCGCAAAACCCGCGAACCCCATGAAAAAACACCTCATCCTCCTTGCCGCCCTCGCCCTCATCCTCGCCGCGTGCAGCAGCCGCGCCCCGGACAGCAGCCGCGCCCCGGACAGCCAGCGCGACAGCCGCCTCATCCGCCGCCCGGCACAACCCACCCTGCAAGACCGCCTCGAAGCGCGCGGCTTCCGCTTCGGCGCGCCCGCCTTCATTCGCATCTTCAAAAAAGAAGAAGTGCTCGAAGTCTGGCTACAAAAAGACAACGGCGAATACGCCCTCTTCCTCGACTACCCCATCTGCATCTACTCCGGCGAACTCGGCCCGAAAACCCGCGAAGGCGACAAACAATCGCCCGAAGGCTTCTACGCCGTCGGGCGCGAAGCGCTGAACCCCAACAGCCAATACCACCTCTCCTTCAACCTCGGCTACCCCAACGCCTACGACCGCGCCCACGGCTACAGCGGCAGTATGCTGATGGTGCACGGCAAATGCGTCTCCATCGGCTGCTACGCCATGGGCGACCGCCAAATCGAAGAAATCTACACCCTCGTCGGCTCCGCCCTGCAACGCGGCCAGCCCTTCGTGCGCGTCCACGCCTTCCCCTTCCGCATGACCGACGCCAACCTCGCCGCCTACAGCGACCACCGCTGGTACGACTTCTGGCAAATGCTCAAACCCGGCTACGACTACTTCGAGCGCTACCACCAGCCGCCGGAAATCGACGTCATCGGTGGCCAATACGCCTTAAGCGACCGCAACCCGCACCCGGCACCACGCCCCGGCAGCCTGCCGCCCGCGCGCAGCACCCCGATCATCCCCGGTGAAAACCTGAACACCAACCCCTTCACCGGCGGCAGCGCCATCGCCCAAAACCACGGCGACCAACCGCTGCTGAACCGCCCCAGCACCCACCCGTTGCTGGGCGCGACCCGTGCGCCGCTGGCCAGCACCACCGCCCTGCCCGCCCCTGCCCCGCTCACCACCAACGCGACCAGCGACAACGCCTGGCAAACCGCCGCCAGCGGCTCCCGCCCCGGCCTGAGCAGCACCGCCCCTGCCGTTGCCGCTGCCCGCCTGGGGCTGCCCGCAACCGCCCCGCTAACCCTGACCAGCGACAACAACAGCGCCCCGCCCTACCCTGCCCCGGCGACAATGCCCGCGGCCACCGCGCCCGTCGCCCCGCCCCATGACGACAACGAACCGATGCCCGTCCTGCGCGGCAACAGCCAGCCACCACTGGATCTCACCAGCTACGGCACCCCGCCCGTCCCGGTGAACTGATCGCCCACAAAAAAACCCGCCACATGGCGGGTTTTTAGACGGAACGTCGCGCATTCACTATAGCCGTTCACCGAAAGTTTCAGACAAGGCGCGCCGCTGAAGGCAGTACAGATTAGTACGGCGCGGGTTTCCCTAAAAAATAGCTCCGCCATTTTTTAGGGTGCCCGGTCAGCGGCGCAACACCGTATGAGGCTTTCGGTAGGCGGCTATAACTACGCTTTCCCGCCCGCTTTCGCTTTCTCCCGCGCCAGCAGCTCGCGCTTGAGGATTTTGCCGACGTTGGATTTCGGCAGGCTGTCGAAAAATTCGTAGGCTTTCGGGCGTTTGTAGCCGGTGAGGTTGGCGGCGGCGTATTTTTGCAGGGCTTCCACCGTGAGTTTTTCGCCGGGGCGGACGACGATGCAGGCTTTGACCCGTTCGCCGGAACCGTCGCACGGCACGCCGATGCAGGCGACTTCCAGCACCGCCGGGTGTTGCGCCAGTACCGCTTCCACTTCGCTCGGATAGACGTTAAATCCCGACACCAGAATCATGTCTTTTTTGCGGTCAACGATTTTCAGCGCGCCGTCCGGGCGCATCACCGCGATGTCGCCGCTTTTCAGCCAGCCGTCCTCAAGGACGCGGCGGGTTTCGTCCGGCTGCTGCCAGTAGCCTTGCATCACTTGCGGGCCACGTATCCACATTTCCCCCGGCTCGCCCGGTGGCACCAGCGCGCCGTTGTCGTCGCGCAGGCTGACGTCGGTGCCAGGCATGGGGTAGCCGATGGTGCCGTTGTAGGCGGCGGTGTCCATGTGGTTGACGCAGACCAGCGGCGAGGCTTCGGTGAGGCCATAGCCTTCGACGATGACGTTGCCGGTCAGCGCCTGCCATTCGTCGGAGACGGTTTTTTCCAGCGGCATCCCGCCGGCGATGACGTAGCGCAGCCGCGAGAAATCAAGCTGGCGGAAGGCGGGGGTGTTGAGCAGGGTTTTGAAGAGGGTGTTCAGCCCGGTAATCATCGTCGGCGGGTGGCGGCGGAGGATGGTGACGAAGGATTTGATGTCGCGCGGGTTGGTGACGAGTACCGCGTGCACGCCGCAACTGCTGAAGCCGAGGCTGTTAATGGTGCAGCAGAAGATGTGGTAGAGCGGCAGCGCGGTGATGAGGACGTCGCCGGGGCCGATGTTGCCGCCGGTAATCCACAGTTTGATTTGTCCGGCGTTGGCCAGCAGGTTGGCGTGGCTGAGCATCGCGCCCTTGGCGACGCCGGTGGTGCCGCCGGTGTATTGCAGCATCGCCATTTCGTCCGGGCGGGCGTCGTACGCGGTGAATGGCAGGGTGCGCCCGGTTTTCAGCAGTTTTTTGAAGGGGATGACGCCGGGCAGGTAGTACTTCGGCACCAGTTTGCCGATGTGGCGCACGTAGAAATCGACAATGGGCGACCAGAACCAGCCCATTTCGTCGCCGTAGCAGGTGACGATGATGTCGTGCAGTCCCGGCACCTGTGGCCGCACTTCGGCGACGCTGCGGGTGAAATTCTCCGCCAGCACGATGCCGCGCACGCCGCTGTCGTTGAGTTGATGCTCCAGCTCGCGCGTGGTGTAGAGCGGGTTGACGTTCACCGCGACCACCCCCGCCAACATACAGCCGTAGAGGCAGATGGGGAATTGCAGGATGTTCGGCATCATCAGCGCGAGGCGGTCGCCGGGCTGGTAGCCGAGTTCGTTTTGTAAATAGGCGGCAAAGGCGCGGGCGCGTTCGCCGATTTCGCGGTAGCTGAGGGTGCGGCGGAAGTTGCTGAAGGCGGGGCGGTCGGCGTGACGTGCAAACATCGCCTCCAGAAAGCTGCCGAGGTTTTTGTACTCGCTGCCGCTGTAGGTATGCGGCACGTTTTCCTTGTAACTGGCAAGCCAGGGGCGGGGGATGTCGTCCGGGGGTGTCATCGAGATTCCTTATGGTTGGGTTAATGGACGGCAATACTATAGCGGTTTATGCGCGCGGGCGGCGCATCGCGTTGCCATCCGCCAGCGAGGCAACAAAAAAACCGCCCCGGTGGACGGCTTCTGCTTTTTATTGCGGCCGCGTGATGCGGTAAACGTGCGACAAATCATAGACCTTGTACCGCCCCGGCTCGCCGCGGCTTTCCCCGGCGTAACTCAACACCAGCCCCTCGCGCCGCCCGTAATCCGTCCAATCGACAAAGACGCCGCTATGCTCAATATCGCCGTAGGAATGGTTCACATAATAGAGCCAGTCGCCCGGTGTCAGCGTCGCCGGATCGGCATAGGGGCCTGCTTTCGCGTCTCCTGAAAACACCAGTTGCCGCCGTGCTTCGGGAATGCCTGCGCGGTCAAAGCCCGCATTCAGATAATCCCAACAGCCGCCGGGCAGCACCTCGCCACGGTTCACCATCTGCCGTAGCGTTGACAGCGCCTGGCGCGCGGGCGGTTGCGCCTTGGCTTCGGCATTTTCAATCAGCGCCTGCTGCATCGACGCCTCGACCGTCAGCGGCGGACGCACCGGACTGCCGCAGCCCGTGATCAGGCCAAACAGCCCGACAAAGCATACAATGTTCATCTTCATCAATCGCTCCTGTAAAAACCGATGCCAGCATACCAAAGCCAACTGGATGACAAAACCCGCCGCCTGCGCGCGCTGCTCGCGCCCTTTGCCGCGCCAATGCCGGAAATATTCCCTTCGCCGCCAACAGGATACCGGATGCGCGCCGAATTCCGCGTCTGGCACGATAACAGCGACTGCCATTTCGCCATGACCGGCGCCGATGGCAACGTGCGGCGCACCGACACCTTCCCGCCCGCGCACGCGGCGATTAACCGACTGATGCCGCCGGTGATTGCCGCCATCCGCGACTGCCCGGCGCTGCGCCATCGCCTCTTTCAGGCCGAATTCCAGACGACGCAGGCGGGCGAGACCATGCTCAGCCTCATCTATCACCGCCCGCTCGATGACGCCTGGCAGGACGCCGCCGCCGCGCTCGCCGCCTGCCTCAATGTGCAACTGATTGGCCGCGCGCGCCGCGAAAAACGCATCATTGGCCGCGACTACATAACCGAAACCTTCCGCGTCGGCGGGCGCGACTACCACTACCGCCAATACGAAAACAGCTTCAGCCAGCCCAATGCCGCCGTCTGCCAGCAAATGCTCAACTGGGCGGTGGCGCAGGCGGGCAGCGACGCCGACCTGCTTGAACTCTACTGCGGCAACGGCAACTTCACCCTGCCGCTCGCCGCGCATTACCGCAAAGTGCTCGCGACCGAAGTCAGCAAAAGCGGCATCCGCGCGCTGCGCGAAAACCTCGCCGCAAACGGCATTGACAACATCGCCGTCGCCCGCCTTTCCGCTGCCGAGCTGGGCGAAGCGCTGCGCGGTGTCCGCCCCTTCCGCCGCCTGCAACAGGACGGCATTGACCTCGCCGCCTACGATTTCGACACCGTCTTCGTTGACCCGCCGCGCGCGGGCATTGACACGGACACCCTCGCCCTCATCGCCCGCTACCCGCGCCTCCTCTACATCTCCTGCAACCCGGAAACACTCGCCGCCAACCTGCACACCCTCTGCCAGACGCACCGCATTCGCGCCTGCGCGCTGTTCGACCAGTTCCCCTTCACCCCGCACATCGAAAGCGGGGTGGTGCTGACGCGCGTCTAAATCCGCGCCCCCCGGCGTGGTCGCAGTCGCTACAATAACCGCCTTTTTTCCTGATTAAACCGCTCATGAATCCCTCCCTCAAAGGCTTCTGCCTCACTCTTGTGACGATTTTGATGTGGGCGTCGCTGCCGCTCATCCTGCAACAGGTGCTGCCAGTAATGTCGCCGCGCACTGTCGTCGCCTGCCGCTTCGCCGCCGCTGCGCTCATCCTCGGCCTGTTCCTGCGCGCCAAAAACCGCCTGCCGCATCCGCACACCCTTCTGCAAAAACGCTACCGCTGGCTCATCCTCATCGGCATCCTGGGGCTGGTCGGCAACTTTTGGCTGTTCAGCAGCTCGCTTTTGTATCTTTCCGCCGCCGCCTCGCAGGTGTTGGCGCAACTGTCGCCATTCATCCTGCTCTTCGCCGGAATTGCCGTCCTCAAAGAACCACTGCGCAACAACCAAATCATCGGCGCGGGCATCCTCTTCGTCGGCATCCTACTGTTTTTTAACCGCGAACTGCCGCAGATGTTCAGCGGCGGCATCAGCCGACAAAGCATCGGCATCGGTCTGAGCCTGCTCGGCTGCATCAGTTGGGCGGCCTACGGTCTCGTGCAGAAACTGCTGCTGCAACGCTTCACCGCGCCGCAAGTGCTGTTCGTCTTCTACTGCGGCTGCGCGCTCTTCGCCGCGCCGTTCGCCGATTGGTCGGAGCTGGGCAACCTTAACGGCTACCAATGGCTCTGCCTGCTCTACTGCTGCCTCAACACGCCGATTGCCTACGGCGCCTTCGCCGAAGCGCTCAACCACTGGGAAGTCGGCAAAGTCTCGACCACCATCACCCTCGTGCCGCTCTTTACCATCGCCTTTGCCGCGCTGGCGCACCAGTTCGTCCCGGCAAAATTCGCCGCGCCCGACCTCAACCTGCTCGCCGCCCTCGGCGCCGCGCTGGTCGTCACCGGCGCGATTTGCTCAGCACTGAATCGCCGCCCGCCACGACGCTGATGCGCAGAAAATGCCGCCCGCCGCCACCGCTTCCGCTATAATTCGCGCACCACGCGGGTGTAGCTCAATGGCAGAGCAGAAGCTTCCCACGCTTACGACGAGGGTTCGATTCCCTTCACCCGCTCCAAACCCAACCATCAGCGCCGCTCAGGCGCTTTCTTTTTGCCTGAAAACCAAAGGCTTAAAGCCATTTCCCCGCAATCAGGAACTATCAACAAAAACCACGGAATACCAACAATTTTGTTGGTACTTTTGTTGGTAGATATACTCGCGCCGCCACGACGGCCAAAAAAATACCAACAACACCCCTGGAAACCGCTATGGGAAAGCTCACCGACCGCCATTGTCGCAACCTGACTGCCCCCGGCAAGTATGCTGACGGCCACGGCCTCTATCTGCACGTTACCGCCAAGGGGCGATACTGGCGCGCCGCCTACCGTTTCGGCGGCAAACAGAAGACCGCCAGCTTTGGCGTCTATCCACGGGTAAGCCTGAAAGACGCCCGCGCCCTGCACGCTCATTTTTTGGCCGACCTCGCCCAAGGCATTGACCCGAACGCGGCGAGGAAGGCAGCGAAGGCGGAAGAACGCACGGAGGAGCGCGCCAGCTTCGCCCACCTGGCTGAACAATGGCTGGAAAATACCAACAAGGCGCGGGCATGGACGGAGCGCCGCCGCAAGAAAATCACCAGCCAACTGCACGCCCACATCCTGCCCGCCTTTGGTGCGCTCGACATCCGCCATCTTCGCCCCGTGCAAATCGTAGAACTGGTACAGGGCATTGACCAGCGGGGTACCAACAGCACGGCGCATGATTGTCTCGACATCATCCGCCGCATCTGCGCCTATGCCGTGCAACTGGAAATCAGGGAAACCAGCCCTGCCGCCCACCTGAAAGACATCCTGCCGAAGAAAGCCAGCGAACCGATGCGCCACGTCATCGCCCCTGACGACATTGGCCGCATCCTGCTGACCCTCGAACGCGCGCCCACGCTGAACCCTGCCGTCAAAGCCTACGTTCGCCTCATGCCGCTACTGTTTACCCGCCCCGATGAACTGCGCACGATGCGCTGGGAAGAACTCGACCTGGCCGCCGCCCTTTGGACGAAACCCGCCCACACCATGAAGAAGCGGCGCGCCCACCTCATCCCGCTACCCCGGCAGGCGCTCGCACTCATCGAAGCCCTGCGCATCCATACCGGGCACCTGCCCCATGTGTTTGCCAACCCGACCACGGGCAAGCCCATCAGCAACGGCGCGGCGCAGCGGCTGAAAGTGCGCAACGGCCTGCATGAAGAAATCACCTAGCACGGCTGGCGACATACCGCATCCACCCTGCTCAACGAACAGGGCTACGACCGCGACCACATCGAAATGCAACTTAGCCACGCCGACAAAAACAGCATACGCGGCACCTACAACCATGCGCAGTATCTCGACCAGCGGCGGGCGATGCTGCAAGCGTGGGCAGACTGGCTCGACGAACTGAAGCGGCAGGCATTGGAGCGGGAGCGCCATTGATAGCCCCTGCGCGTGGTAGTAACATCGCTACACAAACCAGGAGCCGCCCATGACCACCATCAGCAGCCGCTATTTCAACCAGCACACCAGCAAAGTACAGAAAGCCGCCGAACAGGCGCCCGTCATCATCACCCGCCGGGGCGAACCCTCGCACGTCCTCATGAGTATTGCCGACTTCCGCCGCCTGGCAGCGAACGCCGAAGGCGCCACGGGCGAACCTGCCACCAGCACGGCGCGCAATGCCTACGAGTACCTGACGCCATCCAATCCCGCCGTGGCTGATACCGAACTGGAAATACCGCCACGCACCCCGCGCCCCGGCAGCCTGCTGGAGTACCTCATGAACGCCGATCATCCCGATGTTTCCGACATCGAACTGGAAATACCGCCACGCAGCAAAGCCCAACGCCGCTCCGTGGAGTTTTGACCATCATTATTCCCAAAAGACACCGTAATGATTCATACCAACAACTTTGCCACAAAAGAAGATTTTTGGGATTCTGTAAATGGCACACTCGAACTTTATGAAATATCTATAGAAGACAGTAGGCGTTATTTTGCGGAAAACACAGAGTCGCAAAATACAGATAGCCAACAATATGAATACATTGACCTATACGCCCCTTATAGTTTTCATTCATTACATTTACAGATACTTTTCTCTGAATGCGCAAGCAGGCTTTGGCTTCCATCTGACCATGAGGAAACCATTGGTAGATTCTTGAATAGAGGTGAGATAGAGGAAATTGTATCTTTATGCTTGTCATATGAAGAAAATTTATTCAGAGAGCGCGGTTGGAACTCAAGGAGCAAGAATCAGCCGCAACCCGGCATTGAGCATCCTATGATAGGACGATTACTTTCCGTTGCCTATGGTGATGACCATTTCTCAACTCCTATTAGTGAAAAGTTATTTCGGCTATATGACAGAAGCATGGTGTTTTCTGTACTGGCAATGATTGCGGCCTATCAGTGTGAAATCTTCTTCCGTAATAACTGCCATGAACTGGCGCTGGAAATGGCAACTATCGCCCAACGCGCCGATGAAGCAATTAACGCCTTCTTCTTTCAAGAACAAGCAGAAGAACGAGAAGGTAAAAAAAAAAGTAATGCCACCCAAGCAGGTATAGCCCGCCGCATAGAAACACTATTCCGTTATTCCGTCTTCCTGCCATCATGGGAAGAATGGCAGACGGGCGGACTGGACTATCCGACGACAGAAGCATTCTTGTACGAAATGGACAGACAGGCGCGCACCTTCCTGAAAGAGAATGGCGCCAATAAAGAAACCATCAGCAAACGCTCCTTCCAAAACTGGATACAACAAATCAGGACGGCATAGTGAAAAAGCGCCCTTTTTCATGAAAAACCATACTTCTTCACTATAAACGCCTGCTTCTAATAAATAACATTTCTCCAGCGCGCAACTACGCGCACCCGCAAACTGGAGAAATCTATGCAAACCCATCTAAGCGCGCTCCCCCGCGAAGCGCATTTGAGAATGGCCGACATTGCCAGCAAAGGCAGCCGCAAAGGAATCACCGGCCTATCCGAAATGACCATCCGCCGCCTTATCAAGGCAGGCAAGTTTCCCGCGCCCCGGCGATACCCGGACATGAAGCAGGCGACCTTTTTCGTCTATGGCGAAATCCTCGACTGGCTGCAAGCGCAAGTGGAGGGGCAATAATGGAAACGAAAAAAGCCGCCCTTTCGGACGGCCTTAATCAAACATTGGCAGGCGCCGATTATACCCCGGCATTCCCGCCCGTGCTGGATTCCGTGATTGCCGAAGTGCTGGCGTGCCTGCTCGACGGGCAGACCATCACCCAACGGGAATCCTACGAACGCTTCTCGACGGTGAACATCCCGCGCACCATTCACGACCTGCGCCACAATTACGGTTGGCCGGTAATCACCACCCCCGAAGAATCGCACACCCGCGACGGGAGAATCGCCCGCTATGCCCGCTATTCGCTTTCCCCTGACGTCATCGCCCGCCACACCGACCCGCAATACATCTGCGACGTCTATGCGGCCAGGAAGGCACGGAGGGCGCAATGAACGCTATCACGCTGAAATGGGAAGGCATCGACCTGCACGCCAGCCGCGATGCGTGGTTTAACGCCACCGAAATAGCCGAAGCCCACGGCAAGCGGCTGGATAACTTCTTTGCCCTGAAGCGCACGCAAGACTATCTCATGGCATTGGAAAAACAGGCGAATAATGGCGAAACATTGCCCGTTCTAAATCCCTTGGATTCAAGGGATTTAAAAAGCCTCGCCAAACGCTATCCGGCATTCATCAAGACACGGCGCGGCAAGTACGGCGGCACATGGCTGCATCCTGACCTCATGGTCTGCTTTGCCCGCTGGATAAGCATTGAGTTTGAAGTTTGGTGTGACCAGACCATCAAGCGCCTGCTGACTGAACGTCCCGCATGGCAGGCGGCGCGGGCAGAAAGCAAAATCGGGGCGCAAGTCATGGCGGAAATCCTGCAAACCACGCGGGCAGCGGCAGGCAAAGAAACCAAAGCGTATCACTACAGCAACGAGGCGCTGCTATGCAACGAAGCCCTGACGGGCAGACGGGAAGCGCTCCCGCGCGACAACCTGCCCGCGTCCGCGCTGCGAATGCTCATCCGCCTGGAAGCCGCCAACGCCGCCCTCATCGCGCACGGCAAGCCCTACGACGAACGCAAAGCACACCTGCAAGGCATGGCCGCGCCCATCCGCCTGCGCTACTACACGGAGGCGCTGCAATGAGTCTATATCCCCAAGTAAGCCCGCACGCCTTCCAAGACACGGGCAAAATCATCGCGATTCATGGAGGGAGAAAGATATTCCCGCCCCTGCCGTGTTTTGCGGTGGAAGCGATCCAATCGCTGAAAGGACACGGTATAAACCATATTGCACTTTGCCCAAACCTCAACGTCTGTTTCCTCTATCGGGTTTGGGTTATGAACCAGCTTTATATGCCAAGGCTTTATCGGCTCTGGTGGCGTGGTGGAAATCGGGACAACCGTACAAAGCCCATCCGTATGACGGAGCGAAGGAGAAATCACCACGACCGGGCGCAACTTGACCATTTCAGGGACAATAAAGCCTCTGAAATCACAGCGCAAAACCTGCCCTTGTTTGGGATAAAAGAAACGATGAAGCGGCATAAACAAACCTTTCAGGCAAAACAAAGGCCGCGCAATGGCGGCCTCATAAAAAAACACCCTGCTCGGCTTGCTAATCGCTTTACAGGGCGACCATATCGACCCGGAGGGATATGGATTTCTACCGATAGGACTATCGGAAACGTGCCCATTCTACACGCCTTGCCCGTACAAAAACAACAGCGCAACCGCTATCAGCGCCTATCTGTAACTACCGTCTCAACCGTCACGGAAATGATGACAGTTGCCCCGGCAAGGGAGTCGCAAAACGCGCCCCCCTTGACACCACCGCCCGCAAGGCGCACCATTGCCGCGCCGCTGCAACACCAGCGGCCAGCTTTAGCAGGCTGAACCAACGACGGGCAAACCGTCGCAAGACGGCATTTTTATGCCCGAAAACCGCACCCGATGGAGTGGGGGCGGGGGAGGCGTACGCGCCTGCCGGTTTCGTTGGCCGGTCTGCTAACCCCCGTCACCACGCCGCCATTTGGACTAGCAGCCAAAGCGCGGCCAACACCAACGAGGTGCAACCATGACCATTCAAACCCGCCGTTACAACGGCCTCGCATCCCTGCTGGAAAACGCCGAAACCCTCGCCGCTATCCGCAGCTACTACCACTCGCAAGAGAAAACCAACACCTTCCCCACGCGCGACCTCACCTATCTGGAAAGCTGTGCGGAGTGCGCCAACGACAACCTCACCGGCCTGCTCGAAACCTTCGCCCGCGTGGCCGAAGACTGGCAGCAACTCCAGCCCTACCAGCAAAACACGCCAGCAAATGACGTAGCGCGGGCGCTCTCGACCCTATCCATCCTGGCGGGCAACGTCCTGGCCGAACTGGCGACCATCCGCGAACACATCGCCTGGGCGAAGGAGACGGGGCGATGAAATACCGCGACCACACCGAAATCCTGCCCCTGCTCGAAGGGGCGGGCGAATCGTGGGCGCACGTGAACGACGGCGACACCCGCGACCAACTACGGGCAACCCTTGCCTTTGGCTTTGCCGAAATCAACGGGGCATCGGCTCTGCTGCAATGGCTGGTACGCGGCCACAATGAAGGGCGTTCACTCATCGCCCTGCTGAACGAGGCCGCGCGCGACATCGATGAGGACGGACAGCGCCTCACTGCCCTGGCCGAACTGCTCGCCCGTAGCGAGAAGGAGGGCGATCATGCCATCCAATAACTACCACGCCTACGCGGAAATCCTGCCCGAACTGGACGGCCTCGCCTTCACTGGCAAAACCCTGCCACCGGAACACGCCGCCCGTCTGGACATGACGCTGACGCTGGCGACGATGGAAGCGAACGGCGCCGCCGCCCTGCTCGAATGGCTGACCCGCGAACACGCCAAGGGGCGGCCACTCATCGCCCTGCTGGACGCCGCCTTTACCCAAATCGACGACGACGGGCGGCACCTGCAAACCCTGCGGGAACAGCTGGGAGGCAGCCATGCGAAGCGATGAACTGCGCCACGCCGCCCGCTACCAGTGGCGGCACATCCTGCCCGCGCTCGGCATCCCGGCGGAAAAGCTGACCAACAAACACCAGCCCTGCCCCGTCTGTGGTGGCCGCGACCGTTACCGCTTCGACGACAAAGACGGCTACGGCTCCTACATCTGCACCCATTGCGGCAACGGCGACGGCTTCAGCATCGTCATGCACTGGCTGGACTGCGATTACAAAACCGCCGCAGCGGCCGTTTCAGACGCGCTAGGCATCGGGGAAGGGAAGACACCAACCCCACGGCGAAAACCGCCCACGCCGCCGCCCACGCGCCCACGCGACGACATCGACCGCCTGTTGCGCATCTGGAACGCCACCCTGCCGCTGGAAGCGGGCGACCCCGTAGCCGCCTACCTCGAAGGGCGCGGGCTGGCATTCCCTGACGTCCACAACCTGCGCCACCATCCGGCGCTTGCCTACTGGCACAACGGCGAAAAGCTCGGCGAGTACCCGGCGATGATCGGCCGCATCACCGACACGGCGGGCAAGACGATGGGGCTGCACCTGACCTACATCCGTGACGGGCGGAAACTGGAGCTGTACGACCACGGCGAACGCCTGCCCGCGAAGAAAATGCGCCGCCGCTACCCCGGCAGCCTCACCGCCTGCGCCATCCAGCTTAACCCCGTGGGCGAAGAACTTGCCGTGACGGAGGGCATCGAAAACGCCCTTGCCACCCGGCAACTGACGGGCTGGCCGGTATGGAGCGCGCTATCCTGCCACGGCCTCGAAACGCTCGCCCTGCCGCCGATAAAGCGGCTGTTCATCTACTGCGACGGCGACCTGCAAGGCTGGCAGGCGGGCGACGCGCTCGCCTCCCGTGCATTGCGGGCAGGCATAGAAGTCGCCCTGAAAAAGCCTGACCACGGCGACGCCCTCGACTATCTCGGGAGGGCGAAATGACCGACTGGAACAAAAAGCTGGGGCTGGACGACCTCGACACCCCCGCCGAAAGCCGCTACCACACCAGCGAAAGCGGCACCTACTGGATCAGCTACGACGACGGCAAAGAACAGCGCGACCACCTCGCCGACGCCATCCGCCTGATTGGCCGCGCCGTGGACGACGAAGGGCGAAACTGGCGCATCATCGAATGGCGCGACCGCTACCACGCCACCCACCGCGCCGCGCTGGACATGGGCGACATTGGCACCCCGGCGGGCTGGCGCACCCTGCAAAGCCACGGCATCACCATCAAGGCAGGGCGGAAAAAGCGCGAACGCCTCGCCGACTACCTGCAAGGCGAAGGCAAAAACACCCGCTGGCAGCTCGCCAAAACAGCGGGCTGGCATGGTGGCGCCTACATCCTGCCAAGCGGCGAAGTACTCGGAGAGGCGGAGAACATCCACTACCACGGCGACACCAGCCAGGGGAAAGACTACCAGCCACGCGGCGACCTCGCAGACTGGCAGGCGCTCACTCAACTGGCACAGGGCAACAGCCGCCTCTGCCTCTCCCTCGGCTGTGCCTTTGCCGCGCCCCTGCTACACCTGCTCGACCACGAAAGCGGCGGCTTCCACCTCTACGGCGACAGTTCGGACGGCAAAACCACCGCCGCGCTGTTTGCCTTGTCGGTATGGGGCAACCCCAAAGAACTGAAACTGACCTGGGAAGGCACCGCGCACGGCTTCAGCAACACCGCCGCCGCCCGCAACGACGGCCTGCTGGTACTGGACGAAATCGGCCAAGCAAGCGCCCGAACAGCCGCGCAGACCGCCTACGCCGTCTTGAACGGCACGGGGAAAATCCAGGGCGCGAAAGAAGGCGGCAACCGTACCATCAACCGCTGGCGCATCATGCTGCTATCCACCGGCGAAAAAACCCTGGACGGCTACCTCAAGACCGAAGGCAAAGACTGGCAGGCCGGACAGGCGACCCGCTTGCCCGCCATCCCGGCCGATGCGGGCAAAGGCATGGGCATCTACGACACCCTGCACGGCTTCGCGGGCGGGGCGGAACTATCCGAACACCTCACCAGCGAAGGGGCGAAGCACCACGGCACGGCGGGGCGGGCATACATCGCCCACCTCGCCACCATCGACGCCGTGGTGGAGGCACGCAAACACATCGACGCCTTCATGGCCGCCCTGCCGAAACTGGAAGGACAGGCGCGACGGGTAGCGATGCGCTTTGCCATCCTCGCCGCCGCCCTCGAACTGGCCGCGCCCATCCACGGCCTCACCAACACCACGGCCGCCATCCGCCAATGCTATGACGACTGGCACGCCATCCAGGGCAGCGGCAAACACGAAGACCGCAAAATCATCGAACAGACGGAAGACTTCATGCAAACCCACGGCATGGGCAACCGCTTTGCGTGGCGGACATGGCGAGGCGGCGAGGGCGACCCACAGACCTACAGCGACCACGCGGGATACAAAGAGGCCATCGGCGACCAAATGAAATTTTGGATTACCCCCGCCGTCTTCCGCGATGAAATTGCCCGTGGCTTTGAAGCCAACAAAGCCTGCCAAGTGCTACACGCCATCGGCTGGCTGCAACGCGACAAAGACAACCGCTGGCAACACAAACTCAAAGGCAAGGGGCGCTACTACATCCTCATCGGCATAGAACCACCGGGCGAAGAAGACGCCTAACCAACAGCCGCCTTTCGGGGCGGCTTTTTCATGCCTGCAAACCACCCGCCAAACATTGCGGGAACATGGATTCCGGTTAAGAAAAACCCTCTATAAAGCGTAAATATGAGAAATAGCGGGAACCTCGGGAACCTTTACATAACAACATAAAAAAGAAAGAAAAAAAGGTACCCGCTGAAAAAAAAATAGCGGGTACCGAACGGGAACCACCGGGTACCCAAACAGGGCGGTACCCGCAAAAGTACCCGTGGTTCCCGCACAATACCCGCAAGAAAACAGGGCAGCGGGTACCTTTTTCCGAAACAGAAACAAATAGATAAGCTCCGGTTCCCGTGGTTCCCGCTGATTTTCGCGTTTGCGCTTATATACATTCCGGCGATGAGGCCGAAACATTAACAACATGGGGTAGGCAATACCGACCTCATCCCCTGGTTGCCCCCTTCCGCCCCGTGGGCGGATAATGGGCGCTACCAAGAACACGCAACGGCGCTCATGTACACCATAATCGAAGCCCCCGCCTTCAAGGACAAAGCAGACCGCCTCTGGACAACCAGGGAGCGGCTGGAGTTTCTCGCATGGCTGGCGCACAACCCTTTGGCGGGCGACGTCATCCCCAAAGGTGGCGGCCTGCGTAAGGTGCGTTGGCAACACGGCAGCAAAGGAAAGCGGGGCGGCGTTCGCATCATCTACTTCAACCGGCTGGCAAACGGCACAATCTTTGCCATCGACATCTACAGCAAAAACGAAAAAACCGACCTTACTGCGCAAGAACTGCACCAACTGAAAGGAGCCAAACATGACTGACCCCAAAGACTGGAACATCCCCAACATGGTTGCCGCC
The DNA here is from genome assembly GCF_057314735.1 of Cardiobacterium sp. Taxonomy (NCBI): domain Bacteria; kingdom Pseudomonadati; phylum Pseudomonadota; class Gammaproteobacteria; order Cardiobacteriales; family Cardiobacteriaceae; genus Cardiobacterium; species Cardiobacterium sp. The sequence goes on along the minus strand of NZ_DBHKZK010000036.1, from coordinate 12,859 downwards.
GTCATCGCAGACGACCCGGACGCGGCAGAAATCGCCGAAAGCCTCACCCAAGCGCTGCACGACGTGAAGAGCGGCAACTACGCACGGCAAACCGTCATCCCTGCCGAAAAAGAAACCCTTGCTGAAGCATGAGGCAACATAACCCGCCCCACCCCGGCCTTCTGATACGCGACGACATCCTGCCCGAACTCGGCCTGACCGTAACCGAAGCGGCAAAACAGCTCGGCGTATCGCGCGTAACCCTCTCCCGCCTCATCAACGGCAAAACCGGCATCACCGCCGACATGGCGCTACGCCTGCACCTTTGGCTGGGAGAACACAGCCCAAGCGCTGAAAGCTGGCTGCACCAACAGGCGACCTATGACCTCTGGCAGGCCGAACAAAAAGCCCTGCCCGCCGTCATCCCCGCGCCATTGGCCGCCGTTCATGAGTAACCCATGACCTACACCTTCTGCACAACAAAAATCTTTGACGACTGGCTGGACGACCTGAAAGACAAGCGGGGCAAAAACGCCATTGCCCAACGCCTGAACCGGGCAACGAACGGCAACCTCGGCGACCACAAAAGCGTGGGCGACGGCATCAGCGAAATGCGCATCCACGTTGGCGCAGGCTACCGCCTCTATTACACCTTGCACGGCAGGCAAATCATCTTCCTGCTGGTAGGCGGCGACAAAAGCAGCCAACAAGCCGACATCGCCACCGCGAAAAAACTCAAGAAGGAGCTGTTTCCATGATAAAAACACGACCGCTAGACGTAAGCCGCTACCTGGACGACGAAGAAGACATCGCGCTGTTTCTCGGCTTTGCGGCAGAAGACGCCACCAACGAAAACGACCCGACCATCCTCGCCCACGCCATCAAGACTGCCGCCAAAGCGCGCGGCATGACCGAACTGGCGAAAGCGGCAGGCATCGCACGCGAAGAACTCTACGACCTGCTCGACGACCCGGCCCTGGAAGCACTGCACAAACTGCTGGCAGACGCGGGCTTTACCCCGACCACCGGAGACGAAGCACCTGCCCCCAAAAAAGCTCCCGCACTGGCTGAAGCCTAAAACCGCCTACAGCGCCCCATAAAGGTGAAGACGACCAACTTCCACTACCTGCCACCGGGAAACGGCTTACAACGCCAAACAGACGGCAAAGGCGTTGCGTTTGCTGTTGCGTTTGGCCGCGCTCCTGCCCGCAAAGCCGACAACCACGCGGACGAACCCGCGCAACCCGTTGCGTTTTGCCCTGCTGCAATCTTCAACAACCGACCCTTACCGTGAAACCGTGGCTTTCTCTGCTCACTTTTGTTCAGTTTGCTGTTCGGTTTCTGCCCGATTACATTGCAAGCTATTGAACAAACGGCACAAACCAAAACCGAACTGTTCAGTTTGTGTTCGGTTTCTGCTCACTTTCACCACTGAAAACCTGCCGACCACGACCAACGCGCAAAAGGGAACGCCTGCGCCATGGGAGGCCGTGGCGGCACCCTTTGAGGGGGTTTCAAAACGAGACCCCCTTGCCACAAAGGGAGGGTACAAACTGACACCCCCTTGACCAGGCTTCAAACTTGAATCCTGCCCCGCGCGCGTCTCCCGGAAAACCCGCCAACCCGAACACCCCTAGCAAGCGTTTTTTGTTGGTATTTTTGTTGGTATGCGAAAAATTGACACATGAAAAACCATATGTAAATCACCAAAATAGCGGAAGAGTTTGATTCCCTTCACCCGCTCCAGTCAAAATCCATAACCCCTTCTTGAAGAAGGGGTTTATTGTTTTTGGGAGTCTCCTAGGCGCTGTTTATAGCGATACTCACAAAGTTCTGTACAAGGCACGCCGCCGAAGGCAGTACAGTTTAGTACGGCGAGGCGGCGCAACGCTGTACAGGGCTTTGCGAGGATTGCTATACAATTGGCCATAACATGATGATTTCATTCGCAGGTTTGATTAAGGCCTGTTTACCATTCAGCCGTAAACACACCCAATCCAATGCGGTTGCGTGGCGACGATTTTGTGAGCTACACCATTGGTTTGTAGTCAACTGTGTTCCCCAACCCGTCGGTTGGGGAAACCAAACCCGGTAATTATGCGGTTTACGGCCCGGATTCCTCCGTCTGTTCAAGGCTTGCGAGATAGTCCCGCATCCGCGCGTTCAAAATCCGCAGCAGTTTGTGCATACACGCATTTATCGCCACCTTGAACGGCTTGCCACGGTTCATCAGCCGCTCGTAAAACTCCTTGATTTTCGGCTCAAAGCGCGTCGCCGTCAGCGCCGCCATGTACAACGCGTTGCGCACTATCTTGCGCCCGCCGATGCAGCCGGTCTTTTTCTCCTTGTCGCCGCTCTGGTGCGACAGCGGCACAACGCCTGCCAACGCCGCCGCGCGTTTGTGCGCCACCTTGCCCAGCTCCGGCATCATCGACAGCAGTGTGGCGCAGGTCGTGTTTCCTACCCCCTTCATCTCGCTGAGGATTGTGCCTTTGCCGTTAAAACCGCGCTTGTTGTACCTGTCGATGTCTTTGTCCAGCGCGACAATCAGTTCGCCCAAATGCGCAATCAGCGCCGCCACGCTGGCCTTCTGGCTGGCGTGGGTCTGCTCAAGGCGGTTCTTCTCCATCTTGCGCATCTCCACTAACTGGCTGCGGCGCTTCACCAACGCCTCCAGCTCCTGGATTTCCGCACTTGGCGGGACGTAAAGTATGTCGTCAACCATCTTTCTCGCATCCAGCGCCTGCGCGTAATCGGCGAGCATTTTGGCGTCGAGATGATCGGTCTTGCCCAACGAGAAACTTTCAGCATATTTGTGAGTACGCTGCGGATTGGCGATGACGACGCGCATACCAGCCGCATACAACGCATTGGCCAACGGCACTTCCAGACCACCCGTGCTTTCGAGTACGACAAGGTTAACGTTATGTTTTTTCAGGTATTCGACGGTATTGGTGTGGCCGTTTGGGTTGTTCGCTTCGGTTTTGGTTTTTGGGTAGCCAAAGATGCCGATAACGACGTTTTGTTTGGCGACATCAATGCCGCCGTAGTTTTTGTTGCTCATCAATAAACCTTCCTTGCATTCGGTTGTAGTTTTCAACTGTTCGGTTGTGTTGATGGGTGGCCGCCCGCTCGTGGACTACGATGCGGATGTGGTTAATCCAAGGGTGCGTACTGAGGCGGGCGACCTGTTTGGTTGACATCATATATCGGGGAAACATACAAGGGTGTGTGCCGCAGGCACGCACGCGTTTGCCGATGCCAAATTCCCGCGTGCGTGTCGGCTACACCGCCACACACCCTACGCACGAAACCCGTAGCGGGCGGGTACCCACGCAAAATGCGGACGTATTTTGCGTGGGGCCCGGGGGGGAGGGTTGGGGAGGGGGTGAGCGATATGATTGATGAGCCGAAATTCCAATTTTTCAATTGTTTGCCGCCCTCGCCCTCACCCCTCTCCCAGAGGGACTGGAACAGCTCGCGCAGCGACAAGCATTGCTTGCGAAGCAAGAGAGAGGGGCTTATCCGCCGAATGGCAAACAGCGCCTAATGCCTTATTTTCCTGCATAAATTCTGTTATTTGCGGTCGCGTTCCGCCTGGGCAAAAAAGCTACTGTCTTGTGCAGGATTTCATTGCTGCGTTTGCGTTCGTCATGCTCGCGTTCCAGCGCCTCGATGCTTGCGGTGCCAAGCGCGTAATGCCCACAGCCACTTTGGCGCGTTTCAATCCATCCCATTACCATAGTCATTTCAGATTTTGTATTTACGGAATGGCTTTGGCCGTTTGTTTTCAGGACGCATAACAAAAGAGGGAAGCCACTGCCTGCTACGTCGTGGAAAAAGGAGGGAACCCACAACGCGCCAGCAGCACTTCCCGTGGCATGAGTGTAGCGGCTTGTTTAGCGCGTTGCAATGCGGAAGCAGTGGCTTCCTTATTGGCTTATGGTGGCAGGATGCAGTATTTTTATGGCGCGGCATTGCCGCTTTCTTCATATACACCAAATGTCGCCAGATACGGCGGCTTGTGTGAATGGGTCTTTTTATTTAGGAGTATTTGTATGACTTTCGCCTATTGGTGCGTTTTTATCACCATTTTTCTGCCGCTATTTTGTGCGACGTATGCCAAGTACCTCGCTGGTTTTACCGCCGCCGACAATCACAATCCGCGCGATTTGCTCGCCCGTGCCACTGGCAAGGCGCAGCGGGCGAATGCGGCTCAGCAAAACAGTTATGAGATTTTTCCGCCGTTTGCCACCGCAATCATTATTGCCCATATCAGCGGCGGCACATCGCAGGCGGTGATCAATTTTTGGGCAGCGCTTTTTGTCTTGAGCCGTATCGCCTTTATCTATTGTTATATCAGCGACCGCCCCACCTGGCGCTCATCTTTTTTCGGCGTCAATTTGCTTTGTATCGTCGCACTCTTTATTGCGGCGGCGTAATCACATATGCCACTTCGTGCGCTTCGTCGTAGCCGGGAATTTCCAGTTTGCCCAGCAGGTGGCGGATGACGTCTTCCGGCACGGCGTGGGCGCGCTGTTTGTTTTGCGCCAGCAGTTGCGGCCACGGCACTTCGAGGTAGGTGATGTGGATGCGGGCGCGGTAGTTGGCGAAGAGCTGCGTCCATTTGCCGCGCAGCTCGCGCGTCAGGTTGGTGGCGTTAAAGACGAAACTCTCGCCCGCGCGCAGGTGGACGCGCGCCTGTTCTTTGGCGAGCTGGATGACGCGGCCATTGCCTTTTTTGTCGGTCGGCTCAATACGGTTGGCGCGGCGGATGTCATCCAGCGAGAGGACGGGCAAGTCGGCGAAATGGCGGGCGATGTAAGTGTCCTTACCACTACCGGGCAGGGCGCTCATCAGGTAAACATCGCAGCTAAAATCGTCGTAGGGCTGGTAATCCGGCGTGCTTTCCGGGTGGTTCAAATAGTAGTAACGCGCGTGGTTGCTGGCGAAGGCAAACGGTGCGCCCCAGCAGCGGTTTTCTTCGCATAGCGCCTGGAACAACGCGATTTTGTTGAGCAGCTCGGCGGTATCAGGGCAAATGCGGCCAAGCACGTCGGCTTTGGCGAGCAGGGCGAGCCATTGGGTATTCACTTGCAGGCTGGTGGCGATGGCGGCGTGCGCCGGATGCGCTTTTTCGATTGCCCACAGCGGCAGGCCGTGCCAGCGCACCAGTTTGGCGACGGCTTCGCGCACGGCAAAGGGCGCGGCGAGATCGCGGTAGAGGATTTGCCGCGCCGTGTATTCGCCTTTCTTCGCGTGGCGCGGCGAGACGATGCGCGTCCTGCCGCCGCGTTCTTCCGTGGTGGTAGTGCTGCGTTTTTCCACGTCGTGCAAGAGGGCAGCAGCAAAGAGGATGTGCTGCGCCTGCGCGTCCAGCGCCTGATATTCGGGCAGGGCGGTGAGAGCGGCGGCAACCATTTTTGTGTGTGTCAGCACGTCGCCTTCGCCGTGCCATTCGGGGTCTTGCGGCACGGCGGCCATGTCGGCAAGCCAGTCAAAGCGGGTGGTGAGCGCCGCCCAGTCGGGCGCGGTGCCGGGGGTGTAATGGGGGAATGTCCACATCATTGTCGTTCTATACGCTGAAATATTGAAACTCAAATTTGGGGTGGTAATGATTCAGATGGTAACGGGCAACAAGAATAATGTCGCCCGGTTTTCCCTGCCTCCATATATCGCATTCAACGATATAAAAAGTACCATCGTTGCCAATATCCACATCCAGATAGTATTCGCTGTTCCGCGCTTTTTCCAAACACAGGCAGGCGGGAAAAGCTGTAATTCGCTTTTGTCCTCTATCCAGTCAATGCTTTCGTGTATTTCTTCCAGCATTTCATCCGAAATGTTATAGGTCTCACGCAATTCCGGCTGTCTTTCCGCAATAAAACAGTCGAGAAATTTGCCCACTTCCGCATAGATTTCTGCTTTTGGAAATTTACTCATTTTTTTCCTGCACTGTGCATAAATTGATAACCGTGCCAGCCGTATTTGTCGTAATCCACGAGCGTTGCCGGTTGCCAGGTTTTGGTCCAATGCACGTCGGTTTTGACGTGTTTGGCGCGCACCAGTTTGAACAGGTTGTCAAATTCGTTCGGCTGCACCGGCAGGTCGCCGTTGTTGGTGAGGAAGCTGTCGCGGTTGCGGATAACGAGGCCTTCGCAGCAGGGCGCGCCCGTCTGCGGGTCGTAGCCGCCGAGCGCCCCTGCGGTATCGACGTATTCCAGCCAGTCCATGCCGAGGTTGACAGCGAGCCAGTCGGCGAGCTGGCGGTTTTCGTCGCCGCCCGCGCGGTAGTTGTCGCGCAGCGGGCGGGTTATCGGCAGTTCGGGCACGGTGGGGAAGTCAAACAGGGCGGCGTAGAACTTCACTTCGTCCCAGCCGAGCCAGCGTCCGTTTTGCCGAACGGCGAAGACGTAGTAGTAAGATTCGAGGCGGCTATAGGCGATAGAGTGGATGCCGTAGAGGTTCTCGCCGAAGATTTCGAGGTCGTCGAGGTCGCCCTTGATGCGCTGCCAGCGCTCTATCAGCGGTTTGTCCCACGGGTGTTGCGATGGCGCTGCGTGCGAGCGGGCAAAGACGCCGTGGCGGCTCAGGCAGTTGTTCTGCCCGTCGAGTTTTTCGGTGAGTACCAGCGCGTCTTTGGCGGCGAAGGCGGCGAGGTAGCCAGCAGGCATGAAGCGGTCGTCGGAGGTGGTGCCGAGGCTGATGTGCGCGTGCAGGCTGCGGCTGTATTTGCTGGTGGTCATGGGGCGGAATGGTGAAAACCCGCGGTAGTCGCGGGTTTTGGGGTTATTCGTCGTTGGTGGGGAGGGAGTCGCCGTCCCATTCGTGGTCGGGGTCGGGGAGGAAGACGAGGCCGCCGGTTAAGCTCTGGCTGATGAGCCAGCCGCCGGGAACGGCGGTGCGGTAGAGTTCCGGGGTGTATTTGTTGTTGCGGCTTTTCAGTTTTTGCCATTCGAGGACGGGGGTGCGGCGGTTGCTGCCGCCAAAGAGGAGTTTTCCGAGTGCCATACGGGGTTCCTTGGGTTTGGTTTGGGATGGGGGGCGCGGCGTGGGTTCTGCGCGCGCGGTCTGTGTTTTTTGTACCACGGGTTCCGGGATTGGGGTCGGTTCGGGCGCCGTGGTGATGCGGATTTTGTTGGCAAGTGGCGGCGCGGCGGCGGTTTCGTCCGTTCCGGCGGGGGTGCGGATTTTGACCGGAGCGACGGATGCGAGCGGAACGCCGGGCAGGCGCGGTGCGTCCGCCGGGGGATAGCCACCGGGGTAGGGGGTGTTGATGGGGAAGACAGGTTCGCCCCAGGCAGGGTTGTTCGCGGCGGGCGGGATGTTGGTGTAGTGTCTGGGCATGGTGTGTTGTCAGTGGGTTGGTATCTGGTTGGTTATCGGTGGTTGTATGGGGCAGCGGCGGTCATGTGGTATTTGGCAGGCGGTGGGTGATTTGACGTTGGTTTGGGTGACGGGTGTCATTGACCCCCTCCCCGGCCCTCCCCCGCTGCGGACGCGTCGCGCCCGGCAGGGGAGGGGGCAGCTCGCTGTTTTTTCAGGTGGATGAGGAGGATGGAGAGGGCGGCGGGGGTGACGCCGGGGATGCGTGCCGCCTGGTCGAGGTTTTCCGGCTGGATTTTGTCCAGTTTTTCCGCGACTTCGGCGGAGAGGCCGTGGATGGCGCGGTAGTCGCAGGGCACCGGCAGGCGGTGCGCGCGGTTTTCTTTGAGTTTGGCGACCTCACTCTGTTGGCGCTCGATGTAACCGCTGTATTTGGCGGCGATGTCGATTTGTTCGATGACGGCTTCGTCGAGCGATGGCGCGTCGAAACCGGGCAGGGCGGCAAGGGTCGCGTAGTCGATTTCCGGGCGTTTGAGCAACTCGCTTGCCGCAAGGTTTTGGCTGAGGCCGGGCAGGTGTTCTTGGCGGATGAGGGTGTGGCGCAGGCGCTCTTGTTCGCGCGCGAGTGCTTCCATTTTTTCGTTGAATATGCGGTAGCGGTGTTCGTCCACCACGCCGAGCGCATGGCCGATGGTGGTCAGGCGCGCGTCGGCGTTGTCTTCGCGCAGCAGCAGGCGGTGTTCGGCACGGCTGGTGAACATGCGGTAGGGTTCGCGTGTGCCCTGGGTGATGAGGTCGTCGATGAGGACGCCGAGGTAGGCTTGTTCGCGTTCGGGGTACCAGGGTTCGAGGTCGCGCGCGCGGCGGGCGGCGTTGATGCCTGCCAGCAGGCCTTGCGCGCCCGCTTCTTCGTAGCCGGTGGTGCCGTTGATTTGGCCGGCAAGGTAGAGGTTGTCGATGGCGCGGCTTTCGAGGCTGTGTTTGAGGTGTTGCGGGTCGAAGTAGTCGTATTCGATGGCGTAGCCGGGACGGGTGATGCGCGCCTGTTCGAGGCCGGGGATGGTCTGGATGTAGGCGATTTGTGCTTCAAACGGCAGGCTGGTGGAGACGCCGTTCGGGTAGAGTTCGTTGGTGGTCAGGCTTTCGGGTTCGATGAAGATTTGGTGGCTGTCCTTGTCGGCAAAGCGCATGACTTTGTCTTCGATGGAGGGGCAGTAGCGCGGGCCGAAGGCGTCTTTGATGACGCCCGCGTACATCGGCGCCTGGTCGATGTAGGCGCGGATGATGTCGTGCGTGCGTTCGTTGGTGCGGGTGATGTGGCAGGCGACTTGGCGCGGGTGTTCGGCGGCGTTGCCGAGGTAGGAGAAGACGGGCAGCGGGGTGTCGCCGGGCTGGGCTTCCATGCGGCTGTAATCAACGGTGCGCGCGTCAATGCGTGGCGGGGTGCCGGTTTTCATGCGGGCGAGGGTGAAGGGCAGGTCGTGCAGGCGGGCGGCGAGTTCGTTCGCAGGCGGATCGCCCGCGCGGCCGCCGGCAAAGCTGTTGAGGCCGACGTGGATTTTGCCGCCGAGGAAGGTGCCGGCGGTGAGGACGGTGGCGGTGGCGTAGTAGTCGATTTGGTGTTGGCTTTTGACGCCGGCGATGCGCGTGCCTTCGAGGATGAGGTCGGTGACGGGGGTTTGGAAGATGTCGAGGTTGGGCTGGTTTTCGACGATGTCGCGCACCGCCGCTTTGTAGAGGATGCGGTCGGCCTGGGCACGGGTGGCACGCACGGCGGGGCCTTTGCGGCGGTTGAGGATGCGCCACTGGATGCCGGCGCGGTCGGCAGCGCGCGCCATGATGCCGCCGAGGGCGTCGATTTCTTTGACGAGGTGGCCTTTGCCGATGCCGCCAATGGCGGGGTTGCAGCTCATTTGGCCGATGGTTTCGATGTTGTGGGTGAGCAGCAGGGTGCGCGCGCCCATGCGGGCCGCGGCGCAGGCGGCTTCGACGCCGGCGTGACCGCCGCCGACGACGAGGACGTCGTAATGGATGGGGTATTTCATGGTTTTTCGGGCAGTTGCCATTCGGGCGGCAGGTGTTTGGGGGCGGCGATGCGCAGGGTTTTCAGCGGGCTGAAGGCACCGCTTTGGAGCGCCACGTTTTTTTTGGCGACGGCGAAGGTTTTGGCAAGCCAGGCGGTGAGGTGTTTGTTGGCTTTGCCGTCTTCGGGCGGCGCGGTGATGGCGATTTTGTAGCGCTCGTCATGGATGCCCTGGCATTGATCGCGGCTGGCGCGCGCGGTGATTTTGACGGCGAGGATGAGGTCGCCTTGTTCCCATTGGGCGGCGGGCATGGTTTATCCGGCGATGCTGCCGAAGAGGATGCGGGCAAGGCCTTGTTGGGCGAGGTAGATGAGGAACAGCGCCGCCATCGGGCTGAAGTCCAGCATCCCGACGGGCGGGATGATGCGGCGCAGCGGTGCCATCAGCCATTCGCAGCAGGAGAGGGCGATTTGCATCACCGGCTGGCGCGGGTCGGTTTGCAGCCAGGAGCCGATGACGGTGATGAGGATGGCGTAGAAGGTGGTGTTGAGCCAGGTGTTGAGCAGCAGCAGTACGCCAAGCGGGATGGCGACGGGGTTGAAAAAGAGGATGAAGGTGACCAGCAGCGCGATGATGGCAGCGACGATGACCGCGCCAAAATCAAAGCGCGAGGGCGGCAGCAGTTTGCGAAACGGCAGGACTAGCGGATCGGTGGTGCGGTTCAGCCGCGAGACGATGGGGTTGAAGCCGAGGCGGTAGAGGTTGGCGTGGAAGCGGATGAGGAAGAGGGCGATGGCGAGTTTGCCAAGGATGATGATGAGGTCTTGCATGGTGTGAGGTGGTGTTTTGGAAGGGGTTTACCAGTCGCGGGTGAGTTCGTCGGCGATGGCGCGGCTGCGCGCAACTACGGCGCTCATCGCGTCATCAACGATGCGGTCGATGTTGGCATTATTAAAGGTGTTGAGCGCGGCTTCGGTGGTGCCGCCGGGGACGGCAATCTGTTTACAGTAGTCGGCAAATTCGGGCGGGGTGGCGTTGTTGTCCAGCGCGAGGGTACCTGCACCAACCGCCGTCCAGGTGATGATGTCGTAGAGTTCGTCGCGCTCGAAGCCGTAGCGTTCGCCCGCGTCCAGCATTGCCTGCATCAGGCGGAAGAAGTAAGCAATGCCGCTGCCGGAGAGCGCGGTGATACCGTCAATCTGGGTTTCATCGTCCAACCAGGCGGTTTCGCCGATGGCGCTGAAGATGGTTTCTACCAGCTCTTCTTCTTCGGGCGCGAGTTCGTTGTCGCTGTAGATGCCGGTAAGCGAGGCCTGGTGCGAGGCGGCGATATTCGGCATGGCACGGATGATAACGGCGTCGTCACCAAGGATGCGGCGGTAGTGTTCGAGGCGGATACCGGCGGCAAGGGTGATGAGGATTTTGTCGTCCAGGTTGCAGTCGGCCAGTTCGTCCAGCACCGCTTTCATTTGCGTGGGTTTGACGCCGAGGATGATGTAGTCGCAGTCCTTGACCAGGCGGCGGTTGTCGGTGTGGGCGGTGATGCCGTGGATTTGTTTGAGGGCGGCGGCACTCGCCGGGGTGCGGCTGGTGGCATGGATATGCTTGCTGCTGAAGGCATTTTCTTCGTCGGCAAGCAGGCCGCTGATAATCGCGGCGCCCATGTGGCCGGCGCCGAGAAATCCGATGGTTGTGGTCATGGGCGGGTTTCCTTGGGAAAAATCGCGCGAATCTTATCATGTTTGCCACGGTGGCCAACGTGAACTTTGGCTTTGTTTTCCGCCGTTTTCCGGTAAAATAGAATCCTTGATTTTTTGTAAGGAAAGAAAAAGGATGCTGTTATGAGTGATAAGCACGAAACCAAACTGGACGACCTGCTGCGTTTTACCGACAAACAGAAGGCGTCGGACTTGCACTTGAGTTCTGAACTGCCGCCGATGATCCGTGTTGATGGCGACATCAAACGCCTCAACCTGCCGCCGCTGGACCGCCAGCAACTGCGCGACATGATTTATTCCATCATGACCGACTCGCAGGTGAAGAACTTTGAAGAGCACTGGGAAGCGGACTTCTCCACCGAAGTCAAGGGTATCGCCCGTTTCCGGGTTAACGTCTTCAACCAGAACCGCGGTCTTGCCGTGGTGTTCCGTACCATTCCAAGCCGGGTGCTGTCGCTGGAAGACCTGAAAGCGCCGGAAAAATTCGTGGACATTATTGACGTGCCGCGTGGCCTCGTACTCGTCACCGGCCCGACCGGTTCCGGCAAATCCACCACGCTGGCGGCGATGCTGAACCACATCAACGAAAACAAGCACGAACACATCCTCACCATCGAAGACCCGATCGAATTTGTGCACGAATCGAAAAAATGCCTGGTCAACCAGCGCGAGGTACACCGCGACACGCAAAGTTTCTCCAACGCCCTGCGCGCCGCGCTGCGGGAAGACCCGGACATCATCCTCGTCGGTGAGTTGCGCGACCTGGAAACCATCCGCCTCGCACTCACCGCCGCCGAAACCGGACACCTGGTCTTCGGTACCCTGCACACCTCGTCCGCGGCAAAAACCATTGACCGTATCATTGACGTCTTCCCCGGCGAAGAAAAACAACTGGTACGCTCCATGCTCTCCGAATCGCTGCGCGCCGTTATCGCGCAAACGCTGCTGAAAAAAATCGCCGGTGGCCGGATTGCCGCACACGAAATCCTCGTTGCCACCTCGGCGGTAAAAAACCTCATCCGCGAAGACAAAATCGCGCAAATCTACTCCTCCATCCAGACCGGGGCGCAATACGGGATGCAAACCCTCGACCAGTGCCTGCAAAAACTCGTCTCGCAAGGCCTCATCGACCGGCAGACCGCTGCGGCGAAAGCACACGACAAAACCCTCTTCCTGCACAGCTAAACCCGGAGCCGCAACATGGAACACGCCAGCCTCGATACCGCCCTCGAACTCACCCCGATCAGCCGCGACGAAATCGCGCAGAAAAAAACCAGTATGCCGCGCGAAGAACTGCGGCCGATGTTCGACAAACTGGTCGCGCACGCCGCCGAAAAAAAAGCGTCGGATATCTTCATCAACACCGAGAACTACATCAGCATCAAAACTGACGGCCAGCTCAACTACACCAAAAAATACATGGAAGAGGGCGACGTCTACAACCTGATCGAAGTCATCTCGCGCCCGGAAGCCTTCCGCGAATTTCTGCGCAACCACGAACTGAACATGATGGTGGAAGTGCCGAACGTCACCTACCTGCGGGTCAACGTGTACCTGCAAAAAAACGTCCCCGGCCTCGTCCTCCGTCTCATCCCGGCAACCATCCCGAAACTGGACGACCTCGAACTGCCGGTACCGGACATCCTGCGCAAAATCTCGATGGTCAAACGCGGCTTGGTTATCGTCATCGGGGCGACCGGTAACGGTAAATCCACCACGCTGGCTTCGATGATTGACCACCGCAACGAAAACTCCAACAACCACATCATCACCGTCGAAGACCCGATCGAATTCGTGCACAAGCCGAAAAAA